>JAESTG010000129.1 GCA_016763715.1 Flavobacteriaceae bacterium | reverse complement strand
TACTTAAAAACTTAACAGGACAAACTACACAACAACACATACATAACAAATTAATAGAAAAGGCAAAAGAGAAATTATCGACGACAAATTTATCCGTTAGTCAAATTGCATTTGAATTGGGGTTTGAACACTCTCAATCATTTAGTAAACTTTTCAAAATAAAAACAAATTTTACGCCTTTAAAGTTTCGCGCTTCATTTAATTGACAGAAAAATCGAAACACCACAGCTTGAAAAACACTAAAAGAACGAGGGCATAGAATTATTTTTAGAATTCATTACTCTTTTACTAACTTAGTTTCCGTATTCTAAAACTCCTGTTTTATACACAAACGTTACTACACATTTGAAAAATTTAAAATGATTCACTTAATAATTGGAAATACTGGTTCTGGAAAAACAACATATTCTAACCAATTGAAATAGAAAAATAACGGAATTATATTCTCAATAGACAAATGGAATAACACCCTGTTTCTTGCTGATAAGAAACCAAATGACGGACTCGAATGGTTTCTTGAAAGAATTGATAGAGCCGAATCCATAATTATGGATTTAATAGAACAATTAGAAAATGCTAAAACTGACTCTATTTTAGATTTAGGGTTTTCAAAACTGGAACACCGTGAAAAATTTAGAATGTTCGCAATGGATAAAGGTTTTAAATTTAAAACTCATTTTCTTGATATTTCAAAAGAAACACGGTTGAAAAGAGTAATAAAAAGAAACAACGAAAAAGGAGAAACATTTGAATTTGAAGTAACAAAAGAAAATTTTGAGTTTATGGAAAATTGGTTTGAAAAACCTAGTGATACAGAAATGACAAACGAAATACTAATTACAGAATAATACAATTTAAGGACATACCCTGCTCCAGTTTCCTTCACTGCAACACCTCAAGCAAAACTTAATAAGAAGCAAAACTCTACAACCAAACATTTTACAAAACCGCAACATTGTATTTCTTAAAAAAATTAATGGGCCTATTCCTCGTAACAAAGATGGACTTCATTCGTCACTCTATGAGAATCTAAGATGATAGAACCAACTAAAGAAAACATTGAAAACACCACCACAATAATCTTTAAAAATGAAAAAAAGAGGCAAGAGAATTAGAAAAAGCGTAAAGATATTTTTACTAATCACTTCCATTTCTTTTATCGGCTTCATTGCTTTTATTCTAAACGAAACTAAAGATGAAGTAAATGCAAATATGTCAAATATTGAAAGTAAACTGAGCAGCTATTTTAATGAAAACAAAATGGCGGGGTTTGCGGTCTCTGTTTTCAACGCCGACAGTATTATATACACTACAGGTATTGGATATCAAGATGTAAAAAAGAAAATTCCGTACAACAAACAAACACAACAATACATAGCATCAATTTCCAAGACTACTATTGGAATAGCACTGTTAAAAGCAGAAGAATTGGGTTTTTTAAATATTGAAGATCCAATAAATAAATATCTTTCATTCCACATTGTAAATCCCAATTTTCCAAATAAAGAAATAACAATTTCGCAATTAGCAACGCATACATCATCACTGGATTATAACGAGAATGTGGTGGAATCACTTTATATTGATGATAATTATAAAGAAAAATCCTTAGAAGAATTTATGGTAGATTACTTTAAAGGTGATAAATATGGAACTGTAAAATTCACCAATAACCCTCCTGGCTCAAATTGGAATTATTCAAACATTGGAGCCAGTTTAGTCGCATATATTATTGAAGTTACATCGAAAATGTCGTTTTCAGATTTTACAAAAAAACACATATTTGAACCACTTGATCTTAACAATACATTCTGGTTTAGATCAGAAGCCGATTCTACAAAATTCACTAAGTATTATGAAGCTAGGGAAGACGCTATTATAAATGTAAATACGAGCGGAGTTAAATTATATCCCAGTAGAGACTTAATAACAAATATTGAGGATTTAACAACATACTGCCAAGCTATTATCTCTAAAAACCCTAAGCTTTTACAAAGTACTTCTTTTGATAAATTATTATCCCCGAGAATCAAAAACTCTGTGTCAGATTTGTCTGTTGATAATAGCGGTTTTTTTTTCATGATAGATAGAAATCAATACGGGATAACCTATCAATTAACGGGAATGAACGGAGGAGATAATTGTATTAATACCATGATGTGGTTTGACCCAAAAACTGAGTTAGGATATATTTTTATTGGCAATACAGGAGGATCAAAACTAAATAAATACAACCATATCTATATTTATAGAAGCCTAGTTAGTTTAGGAGACCATATATTAATGGAAAACGGGACTTTTGGCGAAAAAATAGAATATAAATGGCACAATCTCTATAACAGAGTAAGAGCACTTTTTTGAGAAACTCAGGCTAACAATATATCCAAATCCAAAGTCTGTGTCAATTTGATTATTTCGAAAAGCTCTTAATCTGACTCTGCATAAAATATAATACTCTTCACACAACGTATTCATACATAAACTGTTAAATACTATTAACTCACAATTAACATTTTTTTCAAAACCGAAACTATACATTTGAATTCATAATATTTAATTCCAAATATGGCATGACAAAATCTATCACCTTCTTGACTACATTTCTGATTTTTATTTCTGTAACAAGTAAAATTAGTGGACAAGGCATAAATAATACTCACAAAGATTCTCTAAATACTATTGTTGAAAAATACTACGAATTAAATCTTAAAATATTTCAAGCCAATTCTAAATTAGAAGATATTGATAATATTTTTAATTTATTTACTGATGACTTTGTTTATATACATCCAAAATATGGGGGCACTTATACAAGAAAGAACCTTTTCAATGGATATATAAGAAATCAAAAAAATGGAGGATATGATGGTAGTGTAATTGATATAAAGATTGTAAATAAAATTATTGGGTTAAATGCAGTCACTATTGAAAAAAGATTCATCAAAAAGGAAAAGGGAGAAATAGTAGAGGGAAAATCAGAAATGACTCTCTTTGAATTTCGAAATGGAAAAATATTCAAGATTTTTGAATATTGGTAGCATAAAAACACCTAAAATTATCTACAACTATTAAAATTCGATATGTACTAAGATTATTCTTTGTCTTCCAACAAAGGCACAAAACGGAATTCCCCGTACTCTTTCTTTTCAAAATTGGTCGGACTCTTTCGAGTAAAAACAGTCATTATTTGTGTTTCTATACCCACAGGAATTACCAACTTTGCTCCTACTTTTAGTTGAGCTAACAATGGCTTGGGAACAAAAGGTGCTCCCGCCGTGACCACAATACCGTCAAAAGGGGCAAACTCTGGCAAGCCTTTATAGCCATCTCCAAAAACTATTTTCTTAGGTCGATAACCAATTTTAGGAAGAAACAAACTCGTTTTTTTAAATAGTTCATTTTGACGCTCAACGGTATAAACGGTAATTCCCATTTCTATCAATACCGCACTTTGATAACCGCTTCCCGTTCCAATTTCTAATACTTTATTGCCTGATTTCACCTCCAGCAATTCGGTTTGACGAGCAACGGTATAAGGTTGTGATATTGTTTGATTTGCGCCAATAGGAAATGCTTTATCTACATAGGCATGATCAATAAAGCCACTATCCATAAACCAATGACGTGGAATGGTATTAATTGCATCCAAAATACTTTGCTGCGTAATGCCTTTTTTGGCTAGCGTTTCGACTAGTTTTCTTCGCATTCCTTTATGGGTAAATGTATCTTTCATAGGCACCTGTACTATCTATTGGTATAAAATGGACCTTGCATCCACTCCTCCTTAGTTAGAGTATAAAAGTAGTGCTGGTCACCATCAAAATCAAATTCATTGATGTATTTCATACCCATTTTTTTTAAAACTCTGTTGGAAGCTTCATGATGAACATCTGCCATGCCATAAATAGGGTTATACTTCAAATTATCAAACGCATATTGCAAGCAAGCCACTGAAGTTTCGGTTGCATATCCCTTTCCCCAAACACGTTCAGTAAATCTATATCCAAGATCAAAAACTTCATGAACCCCATTAATATAACCTAGATTCACTTTAAATCCGGTCCAGCCAACGAACTTCCCTGAACTTTTTTCCACTACCGCCCAACGTCCAATACCTAACGATTCATATTGGTCTCGAATTAACTGAATAACCCTAACAGACTCTTCAATGGTTGTAACAGGTTGGTTTCCCAAGTAAAGATGTACGTTTGGGTTTGAATCGAGTTCAAACATTCCTTTGGCATCATTAGGTAGAATTTCTCTAATAATAAGCCTTTTCGTTTCTATGGTGGGTTGTTGCTTCATAATTATTTCGGAAACAAAGTAAAGAATGTTTCAGAATAAAAGAAACAGAAATACCCATAAAATTTAGATCAATCATGTTTTAACTTTTACCTATAAACTTTCATCTTTAACATCCCTTTTGTAGACGCAAATACCCCTGCTATTTCGCAGAATCCTACTCGTTAATATCACCCAAAAAAAGTATCTTTGTGAAAAACAAACGCCCATGCTAAAAGCAGGAGTCTTAGGTGCTGGTCACCTTGGGAAAATTCACCTAAAACTACTCAACCAATCTGAGAAATACGAACTCATTGGTTTTTATGATGCCGATGCAAATGCTGCACAACTTATTGAAACCGAATTTGGTTATAAAGCCTTTCCTACCATGGAATCATTGATTGATGCTTGTGATGTTGTTGACGTTGTGACCCCTACCATTCATCACTTTAACTGTGCTGAAAAGGTGGTGACAGCTGGAAAACACCTCTTTATTGAAAAACCAATAACACAGACTGTCGAAGAAGCAGAAAAATTATTAGCTCTTGCTTCAAAACATAACGTAAAAGGACAAGTGGGGCATGTGGAGCGATTCAATCCAGCATTCATGGCAGTTCGTAGTAAAATTGAAAACCCGATGTTTATCGAAGCACATCGCTAGGCTGAATTTAACCCACGTGGGACAGATGTGCCAGTAGTATTGGACCTCATGATTCATGATATTGATGCTATTTTAAGCGTGGTTAATTCCAAAGTGAAAAACGTAAACGCAAGTGGAGTTTCTGTTATTTCTGAAACTCCAGATATTGCCAACGCTCGTATTGAATTTGAAAATGGTTGTGTCGCCAATCTAACCGCAAGTCGTATTTCAATGAAGAAAATGAGGAAGGCTCGTTTCTTCCAAAGGGATGCATACATCTCGGTTGATTTTTTAGAGAAACAATGTGAGGTGGTAAAAATGAAGGATGCACCCGAAACTCCAGATGATTTTGCAATGATCCTTACCAATGCTGAAGGTATTAAAAAACAAATTTATTTTGACAATCCTGAAATTGACAATAATAACGCAATCTTGGATGAACTTGAGTCCTTTGCAGATGCTATAAATAATAACACGACGCCCATCGTTAGTTTACAACAGGGAACTAACGCTTTGAAAGTAGCAATGCAAATCATTGAAAACTTTAAAATGTTATAACGAAACTAAATTTTCGTGTCGAACTCCCTTTGGAGCAATCGGAAAGAAGCTCGATAATAAAAATTAATTATATATGAAAAATGTAGCAGTCATTGGAGCTGGAACCATGGGGAATGGAATTGCCCACACCTTTGCTCAATTCGACTATAAAGTACAACTCATTGATGCTTCTCAAGATTCATTAAATAAAGGAATTGCCACCATCACCAAAAATTTGGATCGTATGGTAGCCAAAGAACGAATTTCTGAAGAAGATAAAAATAGAACACTTGCCAATATCACTACTTATACCAACTTGGAAGAAGGCGTAGAATATGCAAGTCTTGTAGTTGAAGCAGCTACCGAAAATGTAAGTTTAAAACTGAAAATATTTAAGGACTTGGATCAATTTTGTCCAGATGACACCATTTTGGCTAGTAACACTTCTTCTATCTCCATCACTAAAATTGCAGCTGCGACCTCCCGTCCAGAAATGGTAATTGGAATGCACTTTATGAATCCAGTGCCTATCATGAAACTGGTTGAAATTATTAAAGGATATAATACAAGTCCAGAAACCTATGCAACTGTTGAGGAGATTTCTAAAAAATTAAATAAGGTCCCTGTCGAAGTAAATGACTATCCAGGTTTCGTAGCCAATCGTATTTTGATGCCTATGATTAATGAAGCGGTAGAGACTCTATACAACGATGTTGCTGGCGTGGCTCAAATTGACACTGTCATGAAATTAGGTATGGCACATCCAATGGGGCCACTTCAATTGGCCGATTTTATTGGATTAGATGTTTGTTTGTCTATTCTGAATGTAATGTATGATGGCTTTAAAAACCCGAAGTATGCACCATGTCCATTATTAGTGAATATGGTAGCTGCGGGTAAATTAGGGATTAAAAGTGGAGAAGGATTTTATGACTATGCCGAAAGCCGAAAGGCAGAGAAAGTGGCTCCAATGTTTCAATAAAACAGAATGACTGAGATAAAAACATATCAACATACTCCAAGAGAGTATTTCAAACTAGTCCCGTAATGCCAACAGTACTTCCATTTCGTGCAGTTCGTCCTACTCGTGATAAAGTTACCTTGGTAGCTTCACGAAGCTATAACAGCTATACCATTGATGAACGTGAAGCGCGTCTTCGTGATAACCCGTTTTCTTTCTTACATGTGGTAAATCCTGGTTTTAAGTATCATAAAGAGATTTCAGGGGAACGTAGATATTCATTGGTACGCAATAGATATCAAGAATTTAAGGAGGATGCTGTTTTTATGCAAGATGAAGAACCCTGCTTTTATGTTTATAAAATCGTGAATCGAGATGGTCAGGTTTTTAATGGAATTGTAGCTGCCACTAGTGTCGAAGATTATAAAAATGACATCATCAAAAAGCATGAAGACACCATAGAATACAGAGAAACCATTTTTATGGAATATCTAAAAACGGTTGGTTTTAACGCGGAACCCGTACTCCTCACCTATCCTGATAATGACCGACTTAAACGCCGATTAGAGAACGTCATGAGTAAACGAGCGGAGTATGAGTTTACCACTACCTATCGCGACACGCACTACCTTTGGAATGTAAGCGATCCCTTAGTCATTTCAGAAATAAAAAAAATATTCTCAAACATGGATGCGCTGTATATAGCAGACGGACATCACCGTTCGTCATCGTCGTATTTATTGTCTGAGGAAAGAAAAAGCCTTGGTGAAAATCATGTAGAAGGAGACCCCTATAATTTTTTTATGAGCTATCTTATTCCTGAAAGCGAATTAAAAATTTACGAGTTCAATCGACTATTTAAGGATTTAAATGGTCTTAGTAAAGAAGAGTTTCTAATAAAATTGGATGCTGTTTATCGTATTGAAAATAGAGGCTTGGAATATTATAAACCCACTAAAAAACATCATTTTAGTATGTACTTGGATGGAGAATCTTATTCACTTTATCTTCGAAAGAACTTATACGATTTTGAAAATGCCCTTCAAGTGCTAGACACTTATATTTTGTATAGTACTATTCTAAAACCTATTTTGGGTGTTGACGACGTCCGAAACGATCAACGTATAGGTTATTCACATGGGAAAAAAGATTTGGCCTATGTTAAATCTTTAGTAGACAACGGGGAGTTTCAAGTAGGGTTTGGTTTGGTTCCTATTACAGTAGATGAGATGAAGCAAATTGCAGATGAAGGCTTAACCATGCCTCCCAAAAGCACTTACATTGAGCCTAAGCTTCGCAGTGGTGTAACTATATATGAATTTTAACCTTGAGCATTTCAAAAAACATACTCGCCGTAAAGAATACCATTCCTCAAGACGTAACGTTGGTCGCTGTTTCTAAAACCAAACCAACAAATGAAATTCTGGAAGCCTATCACGCTGGTCAGAGAGTGTTTGGTGAAAATAAAATTCAAGAAATGGCTGCCAAATGGAAGGAAATGCCCAAAGATATCGAATGGCATATGATTGGGCATGTACAACGAAACAAAGTCAAATACATGGCACCGTTTGTGAGCTTGATTCATGCTGTAGATTCTGTTAGATTATTAACCGAAATAAACAAACAGGCCTTAAAAAGTAATCGCGTCATAGATTGTTTGCTACAAATAAAGATTGCAGACGAAGAGAGTAAATTTGGCATGAGTGAAGCTGACGTGCAAGCATTATTGGATTCCGAAGAAATAAAAACATTACAAAATGTTAAAGCTATCGGGTTAATGGGTATGGCTACTTTTACAAACGATGATAACCAACTTAAAGAAGAATTTGGATATCTAAAAAGCATATACTTAAAACTAAAAACACAACATACTGATCTACACATATTAAGCATGGGAATGAGCAGTGATTGTACCTTAGCAATTAAAAATGGAAGTACTATGGTGCGAGTGGGAAGTGCCATCTTTGGGGCAAGAAATTACAATTAAGACAGCTTGAGAGTTATTGCGAATTTTGTAACTTCATAGATTGCAAGCATGACCATCAAACCCGATACTAAATATGGTATTGAAAACTCACTAAATAAATTATTCAGTAAGAATTAAAAAACGAACCACAAGGAGTACATGTACGCAATTTTAGATATTGAAACCACAGGAGGAAAGTATAATGAAGAGGGAATCACTGAAATTGCTATTTACCGCTTTGACGGGCATAAAATTGTAGATCAGTTTGCGAGCTTAGTGAATCCTGAACGGGAGATTCAACCATTCGTTGTGAATCCCACTGGCATTACAAGTGCTATGTTAAAAGGTGCACCTAAATTCTTCGAAATAGCCAAACGTGTTTTAGAAATAACCGAAGGCTGTATTTTAGTGGCACACAATGCACAATTTGACAGTCGTATTCTTACCACTGAATTTGACCGATTGGGTTACCCATTTGAAATGGAGTCACTTTGCACGGTAGAATTAGCTCAAACATTAATTCCAGACATGCCCTCATATAGCCTAGGAAAACTGGTACGCTCCTTAGGCATCCCTCTAAGCGACCGACACAGGGCGCAAGGAGATGCAAAGGCAACCGTTGAACTTTTTAAACTATTGCTTTCAAAAGATACCACTAAGAAAATTGTTATTGAAAGTATTCGCAAGGATCCTAAAAAGAAGATGGAGTCCAAATTATTGACTCTCTTGGAGTCTGCCCCAACGACTACTGGTGTTTACTATATGCACAACGTTGAAGGAAAGATCATTTATATAGGAAAGAGTAAGAATATAAAAAAAAGACTTACGCAGCACTTTACGGGAGACAACCGCAAGTCTAGAAAGTTACAATTGCAAGTAGCTACTGTGACACATGAAAATACGGGAAGTGAATTAATTGCGCTACTCAAGGAAAGCGAGGAGATTAAGCGCATCAAACCCTTATTTAACAGGGCGTTGAAAAAAACTCTTTTCAATTATCAGTTAGGCTCTTTCAAAGATGAACAAGGTTATATTA
>JAESTG010000128.1 GCA_016763715.1 Flavobacteriaceae bacterium | reverse complement strand
TTTTAATGCGATATACATTTGAAATCCGTTTTATTATGAAGAATTTATTGTTAATAGTTTTAATGCTTGCTTCGACGTATTGTTTCGCTCAACGAAACCCCTTTAAAAATATGACAGAAGAAAATGGCAAGATTGGGATTGGAACGGAAACACCAGATGAATTATTAACGGTGAAAGGGAAAATTCATACCCAAGAAGTGTTGGTAGACCTTAACGGAGCAGTTGCTCCCGATTATGTTTTTGAGAAATATTTTTTAGGCACTTCGGAAATAAAACCTCGTTACTCGATGTTATCTCTAAGTGAGATCGAAATCTATATTGAAAAACACCATCACTTGCCAGGGATTCCTTCAGCAACAGAATTAAATGAAAATGGACTCGCACTGAAAGAAATGAATTTGGCTCTACTCGAAAAAGTAGAAGAACTTACGCTCTATGTAATTGCACAGCAAAAAGAGATAGATGTATTGAAAGAAAAAGTTTCCAAAATAGAAGATTAAGCCTATTTTTGATGCAACAATCCATTCAGAAGTAAAAAAAGAACCATAAATTAATCACAAACTATGTCTAAAGACCCTGTTCTTTCTTTAAAAGACGCTTCCATTTTTCAGCAAGAGAATTTAATACTATCCAATGTTTCAGTAACAATTGAGAAAGGAGAATTTGTCTACCTAATCGGAAAAACGGGAAGTGGAAAAAGTAGTTTTATGAAAACGCTTTATGGCGATTTACCACTTAACAATGGAGAAGGGCATATTGTGGGATTCGACCTTCTAACTATGAAAGAAAAAGACATTCCATTTTTACGAAGAAAATTAGGGATTGTATTTCAAGATTTTAAACTACTGAATGATCGTACGGTAAAAGACAACTTACTGTTTGTGCTAACTGCCACTAGTTGGAAGGACAAGGGTGAAATGGACACCAAAATAGATGAGGTGTTGGATAAAGTGAATATGAAGACTAAAAGTTTTAAATATCCCTACCAACTTTCAGGAGGAGAACAACAACGTGTAGCCATTGCGCGAGCCTTGTTAAATAACCCTGAATTAATTCTTGCCGATGAACCTACTGGAAATTTAGATCCACAGACCAGCGTGGAAGTCATGGAAGTATTGCAAGAAATTAACAAGAATGGCAATACCATTTTAATGGCTACACATGACTACGCCCTGTTGCTAAAATATCCATCCAAAACATTAAAGTGCGACGAAAATCAAATTTTTGAAGTGGTTCAAAAAACGGTATAAAAGTTACAACTCGTTTAAGCCACGCTACTTCCTCAAAATACTGGGATCTCGCAATACCAAATCGCATTCTTTTTCCATAGTTGGATCAATTTTTAAAGAAATACTACCACTCTTGTTTGGTTTTAATACGGTATTAACTCCTATGACAATTCTATTTTTTGCAACCACCTTTAAAGTGGCATTATCTGTAAATTTTTGATTGCGAATACGAATTTCTTTGGAGAGTGAACTAATCTTAAAGTCCCAACGCAAAAACTCCTGATTTTCAATATAAGCAGTTTCTTTTTCAGCATATAATTTATACACCATTTCCACAGCTCTACCTGTGTGCAACATACCGGAACCGTAGAGTCCTTTATAAGGTTTGTTGGCTTGAACCGAGTCTATATTGGTAGAAGTCATTTTAAGAATACTCTCCACTTCATTCGCAGGAAGGCAAGGGTAGAGTGAAAACATAAGACCAATAGTGCCTGTAATTAAAGGAGCAACACCAGAGGTTTGCCCTTTACCAAAATCAATTATCTTTTTTTCATAGTATTGAGAATACCTAAAAAGCCCCATACCTGGGCCTAAAATATCGATCTCAGAATTTAGATTTTTAATGCTCCGTTTGTAAATTTTTCGAGGAATTTGTGTGGTGTCATTATCAACAAACCCTACGTTTGCACCCACATGCCACCTTAAATTTTGGGCATAATATAAAACGCCCTCTTTATGAGGGGTTTCCAAAATATTCTCACGGTAATCTTCATAACGATGAAAACCAGTCGAGATGCCTATTACTTTGTCATAGGAAGCAGGATAATAATAGGCTACACCTTTGGTCTTTAAAATAGGCATATTAGCTCCTGTGGAGACAATTACAGTACCATTCTCAAGCATATCATAAACAGCCTGTTGGGCTGCTTCATAATCCTTTTTCAACCCCCAACTACAGTTAATTACTTTAACGCCTGCATTAGATAATTCGACCAACTGTGATAGGGTTGTAAAATGACTATAGCTTGTTGTGTAAATACTGCAATCATAGCAAACACCAGGAATACCATAGGCGTTATCACCTCTTCCAGCCGCCGTGAAAGCCACTGATATTCCGTGCCCCTTAGCATATGATGCACGCTTAAACTCGGTAGTTTTCCCCTTGAATTCAATGTCTTCCAAATCTACAGCCCCATCCGAAATACCAATAACAATATCCTTATTACCCGTCGTATAATACCATGCCTGCGGCAGCCCTAAAAAATCATAATAATCCAAGTTTACCTGTACACCTAGGTTATCCCCTATTGTGCTTGTAAGGCCGTAATCATTAGGTTCAAATATTTTTTTATCTTCTTCGGAAATTATTTCGCCCCAAACAAATAAGTGGGGTACATTGACAAGTAAATCCTCTAATAGTGACTCGTCTTCAGCAATAACAAAAAAGGTTTTCTTTAAATTAGCTCGATTTGCATTTCGATAGGTTTTCTTAAAAATGGATACCTTGTACTTGGAAAGTACACTCGCCAACACCTCATCACTTCCTGTATACTGCAATTCATCATTAATTTCATGAAAGGAAGGGGCTACTAAAGTATCTTTAGCTCTCAGATAAAACCATGCGTCATTTTGGGCGGTTATTCCTCCACAAATAATAAAAAGAGCAACAATAATAAAAAGCTTCGATTCCAAATTTTAATCATTCCCGTATTCATTTCATTAGTAACAAAATCTTTTTCATAAGTACCTCCAAATGCAATTCAGTACTTGTTAAATTTACAAAAACCAAGATAGTAAGACACATACTCTTGTAAATATTTTCATATATCCCGTACAAGCAATAACCAACTACGCAATGGTATGTTAAAATATAGTAGTTTTGTGACGGTCATAAAAAATAAGAAAACTAATTTAATCCCATAAGGATTTACAATTGATCTCTATTCTAATCCCTACATATAACTATAATGTACTCCCTTTGGTGAAAGCACTCCGCATGGAATTAACCAAAAAGGACATTGTTTGCGAGGTCTTGATAGGCGATGACGCTTCTCCCAATCCTCCCGCTGAGCATACTTCCTTGCATTCAATGGATGGGGTTATCTTTAGTGTTTCTGAAAAGAATAGAGGCCGTACGGGTATGCGCCAGTGGCTTTGCGAAAAAGCAAAGTTTCCACATTTACTTTTTATGGATGCCGATGTAATGCCTAAACATAAAGATTTCATAGAATCCTTTCTGAAAGAAATTGATTACGATGTAGTTTTCGGCGGAATTATATACACTGAAGAAGCACCTCCAAAAGAGCAAATGCTACGTTGGCATTACGGCAGAACTCGTGAAACCATATCTGTTTCAGAGCGTAAAAAACAACCCTACCTTGCCGTCAATTCAGGTTGTTTTTTGATTAGACAAAGCCTTTTCTTGGAACTCAACAAATAGTTGCAATTAAAGATGTACGGACTCGATAATTACTTTAAAGAACTACTGAGGTCTAGGAACGCATCAGTGCGCCATATTGATAACCCTGTATACCATTTGGGGTTGGAGGCCAACGACGCCTTCCTACGAAAAGCCCTAGAAGCAATCGACACTACGGTCTATTTGGAGCAAAAAAACCTGTTAAATGACAGTGTGAGACCACTTCAGAAGAGTTATCAAAAATTAAAACGATTTGGACTCACTCACCTTTTTTCTGGATGTATTTTATTGGTAAAAAAAAGGATGGAACGTAATTTCAAATCTGAACACCCAAACCTATTCTGGTTCGATTTATATCGTCTTCAATATTACATTCAACTAAAACGTAAAAGAAATGCTTAGGTTTTCGGTGGTCATATCGGTCTTCAATAAAGCCAACTTTCTTGCAAATACGTTAGCAAGTGTACTGGCACAGAGTTACACCAATTTTGAAGTGATTATACTCAACGATGGTTCTACAGACCAAAGTGAAAACATCATTCAACCCTTTTTAAGCGACTCTCGAATTCGTTACTATTCAGAAGAAAATAAAGGAGCAGCTGCTGGACGTAATTATGTCATTCAAAAAGCAACCGCTCCCTATATCGCCCTACTAGATGCGGATGATATTTGGAAACCAAATTATTTGGAGGAACAGCACAGACTCATCGAAAAATATCCAAATGAGATGGTTTTTGCAACTAACAGTGAAGTTATTTCAAAAGAGAAAATATTACAGCGTGCATACTCAGTTGTCATCAATGATAGAGAGGATGTAATTGTAGATTACTTTAAAGCAAGTTATTTAGATTCCATATTGCATAGCTCCACTACGGTTATTAAAAAAGAAGCATTTGATGAAGTGGGCTTATACAACCCGAAAATAAGAAGCGGACAAGACACCGATTTGTATGTGCGTTTAGGTTTAAAATATCCCGTGGTATTTAGCCCCAAGATTTGTGTACAATATTTAAATATTGAAAATAGTTTATTTCGATCTTCAAAAAAACTAAGTCACAAGCCTACCTTTGAGGATTATGAGCAATTTGAAGAGGGAAATTATGGGCTTAAAAAATTTCTAGATCTCAATAGATACTCACTATGCATTATTGCCAAATTAGAAGGAAATAAGGAAGGGTTCAAAAAACTCTATGAAAAGATAGACTTGACCAATCTGAATAAAAAACAGCGCTTTTTGCTACGTCAGAATCATAAAATCTTAAAACAATTCTTGAAATTAAAGAATAGCATCACCAAATTAGGAATCAAACTAAGTGTTTTTAAATGATATAAAACCGGTGTACTCTCGTATATAATCCGATTCTTTGTAAACATCACTAACCAAAGATAAACACACCCCGCCCGAAGAGGAATTTTCTAGCTCTCTCCAAATTCCAGTAGGAATGATAAGTCCTACATCTGGCCTATTTAAAGTAACCACTTTTTTGTTTTCTCCATCGTCCAAAACCACGTCAAAACTCCCACTCAAAGCAATCAAACATTGCATTAAATCAATATGAGCATGACCTCCACGAGTAGAATTGCTTGGCACATCGTACAAATAGTAAACCCTTTTAATGGTGAAGGGAAGTATCTCTCCTTCAATTACGGAAAGATTTCCTCTACCATCTGGATCGCTAATTTTAGGAATCTCAATGCGTTGAATTTGATCTATGGTTGTATTATTCATGTGTCAATAAATTAGTCCAAGCA
Organism: Flavobacteriaceae bacterium; assembly: GCA_016763715.1. The sequence goes on along the minus strand of JAESTG010000128.1, from coordinate 167 downwards.
TCTGAAATGACCTCCTTCGAAAATTGGGAAACCGATGCTTGAGCGTTTTGCTTACAGGTTATGTATAAAGATTGGTTTTCAAATAATTCACGTAACGCTCCTGCAAATGCAGTAAATTGTCGCTCGGAAACCAACAAGCCATTTTTTTTGTGTTCTATTATTTCTGA
>JAESTG010000009.1 GCA_016763715.1 Flavobacteriaceae bacterium | reverse complement strand
GACTAATGACTAATGACTAAACACTATTGCCCATTAATAATTTGAATATTCCCGTGGAAGGATCGCGGCACTAAACCTGAAAGTTTAATTTCATTCACAATAATCGTGTAAAAGTAGACTCCATCTGGACATTTTTTACCTGTTGCTTGATCATGTCCGTCCCAGTAAATAAATGGATCATTGGTTTCAAATACAGTTTGGCCCCAGCGGTTCTGAATTTTCAAATCAATAATATCAACAAACTTGAAAGGTAATAATGGGTGGTAAAGGTCATTGATGTCGTTAAAGTCTGGACTAAATATATTCGGCAATTCGTAATAACCTTCGCAATTGTCAATACAGGCAATGTTAGATGGTTCGCTCTCATTATTATATTGAAGAGAATCAATGGCTGTAACATAATAACATCCTGCAATGCTTCCTCTATTGCTATGTGTAAAGAACGTATCCAGATCACTGTCAAACGTAGTTAACAATTCTAGACTGTCACCTTCAAAAGGAGCAAAGTAGAGGTTGTAGCGTGTAACATCATCCGCACAACTATTATTCGGATTGGTCCAGTTTAAATACGTCTCTTCCAAATCACAATCACCGTCAATATCTAGCACTGGAGGACAAGGTGGTGTTAAGTCAGTAGGAATACCACAAGCCTCTTGCGACCAATTTTCAATTGGATTCACAATGCCATCTGCAGTGTAACCACCAATACTTTTAATTTTATAACAATAAGTGACACCATTTACTAAGCCCGTATCAATATATCCAATACTCTCCGTGTCTCCGATAAAATCAAAAACGCCACTTCCTGTCGGATGCTCTCTATAAACCTCATAAAGTGTATTCGTCCAAGGTGTGTTTTCTACCCAAAATATTCCAAGTTCATTGTCATTGGGTGTCAATAAAATATAGATCGACGAAGCCGTTATAGAACCACCAATTAATAAGCCATCACTATACAATTCAACTTGATATGTATAAGGCATGTCTTGCGTATTCAAACCCATATCGTAAAACACAGTGTCGGGATTATTAATAGAAACTTGATCACCAGAAGTATAAACTAAAGTATTTGGGCCGCCTAAATTCTCTTGTCTATATAATTTATAATGATAAGGCCCTGGATATAAAACCTCGTTTAATTCTTTCGGATAAGACCAATAAACCGAATCTTCTCCTACCACAGGGTCAGTTACGGCGATAGAAACATGCGTCAAAACAGGAATTTCAAAATTCAGATGCGCACAAATTTGTTCAGAAACACAACTTTCAACACCGCTTTCATTAATGGCAGTTACCATATAGCAATAATCGTTACCTACAATTAGCACATCTGTGTCAATAAAATCAGTTGTAAGTGAAGTTCCAATAAGTTCATAACCCATTAATGCTGGTGTTCCCATATCACAGCAATTATCATTGATGAGTGAACTATCTATAGATCGATAAATATTATAACTCACAATGCCGTCGCAAGGCGAAGGGTCCCAATCTAATGTCATGGCATTCCCAGTTGGACTTACCGTTAAATTTTCAACTGGAGGGAGATTTACTTTAATTCTAAAGGTTGATATGTCAGATAATTGAACTACTGGGTGATGGTTAGTTGCATGAACATTGATGGAATAGTAAGAGGCAGATGCGTCTGCGCATTCTGGGTTCCATAAGAAAACACCTGTTGCAATTGGATCCCCTGTATCTTCAACAAAAGTGGCAGGATTGTCTGGTAAATGAAAAATTGCTCCAGTTGCTGAAACGGTAACACCATTTTCAGGATCACTGCCTGAAATGGTGAGGCTTAAATCTGTACCAGCAAATACACAAGTATCTGGTAATTCTTCAATCGTTGGCGGTCCATGTGCGCAATTAACAACCGTAAATTGCATGTCTTGAATCACGGATCCAACATAAAAACCATTTCTATATTCAGATATTTTAATGGCAATATTATATTCACCTAAAATACCTGGTGAATCCCAACACATAGTTCCAGTGACTGCATCAATAGACATTACACCACCTGCCACATCCTGGGGAAAACGGTAAATAGCCGGAATACTCATTTCTAAACAATCTTCTCCACGGCATGGCACCAAGGCATAGCTTAAACTATCTCCGTCGGGGTCATAGGCCGAAACATTATAACAATAAATTTGATTGACACAGGCAAATTCTGGACAGGGACAATCTTCAATAATTAGTGAATTATTGGGTGAACCAATAAATGGAGAAATGATCAATTCGGTTTGAATGCAAAAAACTTTGTCAACTGAATTGGTAATATTATTGACCCCGGCATTTCTGTTGGGGTCTTCTACTTCGATAATATAAGAGGCCGGTCCAGTAAAAGTGTGTTGACCAACATAAGTATTTTTTTGAACAAAATAGGTCCCAATAGTATCTCTTGTTGTCCGAGTAAGCGTGTCAACTGTTCCATCTCCCCAACGAATTTCCAATTCAGGACGATCCGCTTCTGTTGGATATTTTGTGCATGTTGTTACTGTAAACTCATAAGTTAAGCCAGAAATATGAACATAACTGATTGAACCTGAACGATTGTGCGTTGCAAGGCTGCTTATAGGAAGCAACAAGAGTAAAATTAGATATGTGATGGAACGTACCAAGTTTTTTTAACCGTGAGGGTATCAAATATACAAAAAAGCTACCGTATCTCTGGCTATATAACGTAAAAAGGGGGTATTTAGTTGTAACGAATGACTAATCTGTAAGAGATTTTAATTGAGTGGAAAAAATGATACCTTTACGAGAAAAATTATTTGATGCTTATTCACGTTAAAAAATCAACCCAAACACAATCTAAAAACAACGTTTTTCTGATTAATAAATTGGACGAATTAAAAAGTTTAGGACTTTCAAAAACAGAGCGCGAATACATGAGCACTGAGTTAAAAGAAAGCAAATGGGTTTTTACAAATAATGCGGGTGTGTTTACATTTGTTTGCATTGTTGAAAATCTGAAAGATTGTAAAGGACGTGAAGCCGTTAGAAAACATGGATTTAGTGTTTACGAAGTGGCCAAAACGAAATGTAAAGATCTTACTATAATCAGTAAACACGGAACTGCTGTTGAATTGTTTGCAGAAGGGTTGCCTTTATCGTCTTATCGATTTGAGAAATATTTATCGAAAGAAAGAAAAGAAAAAGTAGCATTAACTAAAGTGACTACAACCAATCAAGATGCTGATTTGAAATCTGTGACTAGCATTGTTGATGCTACTGCATGGTCAAGAGATTTGGTAAATGAACCGCTTTCTTATTTGACGGCGACTCAGTTCTCTGAAGATATTAAAGAAAAATGTGAAAAGGCGGGAGTTAAGGTCGAAATTTTTAAAAAGGCGAAAATTGAAAGTCTTAAAATGGGTGGTCTTTTAGCAGTTAATAAAGGTTCAATTG
>JAESTG010000127.1 GCA_016763715.1 Flavobacteriaceae bacterium | reverse complement strand
TCAGCGTTTATTGGATTACATAGTGCCAGATTTTGTTCATGTTCTTATGGACGGAAAAATTGTAAAATCGGGCACTAAAGAACTGGCCTACGAACTAGAAGAAAAAGGATACGATTGGATTAAAGAAGAATTAGTCTAACCCAATTAAACCCATTCCTCATTAAGGGAATCGAGGGATTTATTCCCTCATAATTTGAATAGGATAAGAAAATGAGCCTAAAAGATAAATTACTCTCTTCATACATTGCCTTCGAAGATTATTTGGAAGATGACTCACCAATACACGATTTACGCAGCAAAGCCATCAAGACTTTTGAAGACAAAGGTTTTCCAACTAAGAAGGAAGAAGAATGGAAATACACTTCACTAAAAGGACTATTAAAAGAAGATTATAGTCTTTTCCCAAATAAAGAAAATAGTATTGAATTTAAAGAAGTAAAAAAATATTTTCTTCATGAAATTGATACTTATAAAATAGTTTTTGTGGATGGAGTTTATAATTCCTTTCTTTCTGAAACTACACACGACAAGTTAGATGTTTGCCTACTCTCTTCAGCATTAAGTAAGAAAAAGTATGAGCCAGTTATTGAAACTTACTTTAATAAAATAGCCAGCAAAGACAGTCTCAATTCTTTAAATACAGCTTTCGCTAAAGAAGGTGCCTACATCTTTGTTCCTAGCCACGTGGAGGCAGATAAGCCCATAGAAATAATCAATTTTGCTACCGGAAACGAAGCGGCCACCCTTTTACAGCCACGTAATTTAATTGTTGTTGGGGAAAATGCACATGTTCAAATTATAGAACGCCACCAAAGCTTATCTAGTAATGCCATTCTAACAAATTCTGTCACAGAGATATATGCCGAAAAAAGAGCCTACTTAGATTATTATAAAGTTCAAAACGATCGGGCACAGGCATCTTTAATTGATCATACCTATTTAAAGCAAGAACGAGATAGTATTTGCAAAGTTCACACCTTTTCATTTGGAGGAAAATTAACACGGAATAATCTTAGTTTTTATCAAAATGGGGAACACTGTGATAGTGTTCTAAAAGGAATTACTATTCTGGAAGGAAAACAACATGTGGACCATAACACTTTAGTTCACCATATTTCTCCAAACTGTGAAAGTCATCAAGACTACAAAGGGATTTTTGACGGCAGCTCAACTGGTGTTTTCAATGGAAAAATATTGGTAGACAGAGAAGCACAAAAAATTAATGCTTTCCAACAAAACAACAATATTCTCATTAGTGATAAAGCCACCATCAACGCAAAACCGCAACTTGAGATTTTTGCCGACGACGTAAAATGTTCTCATGGATGTACCATTGGACAATTTGATGAGGAGGCGTTATTTTATCTTCGTTCTCGTGGGATTGGCCAAAAAGAAGCTCGGGCTTTATTAATGTACGCTTTCGCTAATAACATACTGGAAAGTGTGAAAATTCCAGAACTCAAAAAACGAATTAACCAGTTAATTGCCTTGAAAATTGGTGTTAGCTTAGGCTTTGACCTTTAAAGGTCATTTTAAGAAGATAATATTATGGCCTTCGATGTTCAAAAAATACGCGCGGACTTTCCTATTTTACAACGAAAAGTGAATGGACATCCATTAGTATATTTAGATAATGCAGCCACCTCTCAAAAACCCATGAGCGTTATCAATTGTATAGTAGATTATTATAGCAATTACAATGCAAATATTCACAGAGGAGTGCATTCACTTTCTCAAGAAGCTACGGATGCTTATGAAATAGCACGAAAAAAGATTCAGACCCATTTCAACATTGCGCAATCACATGAGGTAATTTTCACCTCTGGAACTACCCATGGAATCAATATAATAGCACAAGGGTTTTCTTCTTTTCTGAAGAAAGGCGATGAAATCATCGTTTCAGCAATGGAGCACCACTCCAATATTGTGCCTTGGCAAATGCTTTGTGAACGAACGGGAGCTCAATTGAAAGTGATTCCCATGAACGAAGAGGGCGTGTTGGTAATTTCTAGCTATGAAGAGTTACTTTCAGAAAAAACGAAACTTGTTTTCGTAAACCATATCTCCAACGCATTAGGAACCATTAATCCTATTGCCGAAATTATTGAAAAAGCACATAACTACGGTGCTGCTGTACTCATTGATGGGGCACAATCCTGCTCACATATTCAACCCGATTTGCGCGCTTTGGATGTCGATTTCTACGTAACATCGGCTCATAAAATGTGTGGCCCAACTGGTGTGGGAATGCTCTACGGAAAGGAAGAATGGCTTCGTAAATTACCCCCGTACCAAGGAGGTGGTGAAATGATTAAAGAAGTTAGTTTCGAAAAAACCACCTATGCAGATCTCCCTCATAAATTTGAAGCAGGAACACCCAATATTGCAGGTGGAATTGCCTTCGGTGCGGCAATCGATTATTTACATTCTATAGGCTTTGATGCTATTGCTAAACATGAGAATGAATTGCTAGAATATGCTACTAAAAAGCTACTAGAAACTGAAGGCTTAAGAATATACGGGACAAGTAAAAACAAGACATCTGTCATCTCTTTCGATATTGAAGGAATACATCCTTATGACATTGGCACGATAGTAGATAAACTTGGTATAGCCGTTCGTACTGGACACCATTGCGCGCAACCCATAATGGATTTTTATAAAATTCCTGGAACGGTTAGAGCATCTTTTTCCTTTTACAATACTAAAGATGAAGCCGACCTATTAGTTGCCGCAGTGATGAAGGCCAAAATGATGCTTAGTTAACAGAGTTTTAAAAATGAATGCTGAAGATTTTTGGTATCTTCACCTATAATAACCTAAACAATAACACTATGAAAACATTTTTCACCGTACTGTTTGCAGCACTTGTTTTAGTAAGCTGTGACGAAACCAAAAAAGTTATTGATGTAGCAGGAAGTGTACAACTTTCTGGGGCTTACAAAGTTTCTAGTGTTTACAATACAGCCGTATCTGAAAACGCCCCTACATTTAACTTCTTTGCTTTAGACAAAACAATAAAGGGAAATACTGGATGTAATAGTTTCTTCGGAAATTATTCTCTAGACTTATATGCCATAACGTTTAGTGATATTGGCTCTACTGAAATGGCCTGTGATCAGCCTATTATGGATGTTGAAAATTCGTTTTTGAAAGCATTGAGAAATGCTGGCTCGTATAATATTGAAAATAGTGTATTAACCATCTACTCAAAATCAGATCGAAGCGTGCTTATGGTTGCCATTAAAAATAGAGCTGCAGAAAATTAAAATGACAATAGATTATATACAAGAGGAATTAATAGATGAGTTTGCACTCTTTGACGATTGGATGGACAAATACCAACACCTCATTGATTTGGGAAAATCTTTACCATTAATAAGCGAAGGACTAAAAACAGATGACAAGATTATCAGGGGATGTCAAAGTAAGGTATGGCTCGATGGTCAATTAAACAACGACAAGGTTATCTTTACAGCAGACAGTGACGCCATTATCACCAAAGGCATTATCGCCGTGTTAGTTCGAGTATATTCTAATCAAACTCCCGAGGCTATTTTAAATGGAGATACCCAATTTATTGACGACATTGGCCTCAAAGAACATTTATCTCCCACGCGCGCCAATGGCCTTGTTGCGATGATAAAACAAATGAAATTATATGCCCTTGCCTTTCAAACGAAATTGAAGCAAGAAAAAAGTTAACTATGAGTACCACAGAAATAGATACCACAGAACTTGGCGAAAAAATCGTCAAAGTGCTTAAAACCATATTTGATCCTGAAATCCCCGTAGACATATACGAATTAGGACTCATTTACGACGTTCTAGTAAATGAAGATCAAGAGGTTAAAATATTAATGACACTTACCACACCTAATTGTCCGGTTGCTGAAACCTTGCCCGTTGAAGTAGAGGATAAAGTAAAAAGCATTAAACTAGTTAAAGATGCAGAAGTAGAGATTACTTTTGACCCACCTTGGACTCAAGACTTGATGAGCGAAGAAGCTAAGCTTGAATTAGGTATGTTATAAAATGCACCATAAATAGCCGTAAATTATCTTCAACCGTTTGCAGTGAAGGTTACACACATGAAAGACGAAATTGTAAATAGAGTTGCCAACAGCAAATTGATTACCATAGATCTTGAGAATTTATACCCTGAAGGCAAACGTATGACTTTGGATATTTCTGAATGGTTATCGGGTGGTGTTATACTTCGAGAAAAAGAATTTAGACAACACCTTAAAGATTATGATTGGTCTCCATATAAAGACGCCTTTGTTTCAATTTACTGCATTACAGATGCTATTCTACCTGAATGGGCATTTATGTTAGTTGCTATTCGATTAAATGAAGTGGCAAGAAAAGCGGTGGTGGGTTCACCAAAAGATTTGGAAACCTTACTTTTTTCTGAAATTATTACCAATTTAGATATTTCAGAATATAAAGACAAACCAATCATTATCAAAGGATGCACAAACAAACCAATTCCTAAAAACGCTTACGTCCTACTAGCTCAAAAACTGCAACCGTTGGCCAAAAGCATACTTTATGGGGAAGCCTGCTCTTCGGTTCCGCT
>JAESTG010000126.1 GCA_016763715.1 Flavobacteriaceae bacterium | reverse complement strand
GAGATTTTTAATGAAGTGAGGATGTATTTGTTCAAAAATAAGCCGAAACGATTTCCAATCCTCATCTGTCAAAATTCGACTGTTATGTAGTTGAATTATTTTTTCTATGGCCTCTTTTTCTTGTTCATCTTTAAAGGGAATATTATCCAATTCATGTTGAAGATCTTTTATTTGATTGTTTTTTGAAATCATTAATTGCATAAACTGATTTAGTTCAACTACATAATGCTTATTCTTTACTTCTTCACTTTCAAGTTTTAATCGTGTGATTTCATTTTCCTGCTCTTTAATTTCCAATCCCTGTCTGTAAATAGACTTCCTTTTAAAATTTCGATACCAAAGAAACCCTAGTAGTAAAACGATAACTGTAATAATGGCATAAGTGGCAAAGGTTTTGTAGCGCTGTTTTTGTTTAAACAGGAGCTGTTGTTGCTTTAGACTTATAATTTCTTGTTCTTTTTTTTCGGTATTATAAATGCCTTCTAACTCTGCTATTTGAGTAAATGTTTTTGAATTTATAAGACTGTCTTTTAAGGAAACATATTTTTGATAATAAAAAAACCCGTTTTTATGGTCACCATTAGTCAGATAAATATCAGAGAGTATTTTGTAATCATCTTTACGGTGGTCTCTGTACTTATGTTTGTTTGCAAGAAACAGTATTTGTGTTACATATTGTTTTGTAGTAATGAGGTCGTTTGTTCCTAAATAAGACTTTGCCAAACCTATCAATGCAATAGATTGAATGTAGGGAGCCTTTAACGAATCGGTTATAAGAACCGACTTTTCAAAAAATGGTATTGCGGTTTTAATGGTACCCAGTTTTAAGTTGGCATTCCCCAAGCCATTGTAACACATGGCGATGTGTTTTTTATTTTTTTGTTGCAATCTAATTTCTAATGCCTTTTGATAATAGTTTATCGCTTCGTCATATTGTTCAATATTTAAATATACCATGCCAATGTTTTGGTATGAATGTGCAATATGTCCATGGGGTATTTTTTTGCGTTCATTTAATGCTTTAAAATGAAACTCCAAACTTTTATCATATTGCTCTTGTAAATTATAGGTTTCACCAATCAAATTGTAAGTGAATCCTAATCTATTTGGTTGATTAATGAGCGTTTTATACTTTAACGATTTAAAGTAGTAATCCATTGCCGTTTTGTAATGGCTTTCTCGTTGATTCATAAAACCTAGAAACGTAAGCGATGCTCCTATCCGGACACTATCCTTAATCTCGCGAGCTAATTTCAGAGAAGTTTCTAAATAAGGCTTTGCTTTTTCTGGCTGCTCAATTTCTGCGATGTAACACCAACCTATTTGTGAATTTGCTATGGCAAGTCTATAGGTGTTTTTTGTTATTTCTTGGAGTGCCAATTCCTCTTGTAAATATTTTAATGCCTCCTGTGGGTTATATTTTCTGTTTAAATTATAGAGTCTAAAGTGTATTCTGGATTTCATTTCTAAGGAGTCGGTTTCCCTTAAGACTTTTATTAAGCTATCTTGAATGTTTTTATTTTTGCTTTGAGAATTAACTGTAGTAGATAGGAAGAGTATAGAAATTAAGAAACGCAGAATTATGGGTTGAAGAGAATTCATTATAGCGAATATAATTAATCTGTATTAAAACTGAAGTTTATGTGTTTTTCTTGAGACACACTCTTTTAGTTATAATTGGGTATTAATTAAAGAAAGCCGATGTATTTTAAGACTAGAATTGTTGTTTCTTTGAGTTATTTTATAAAATTAATTTGTAATGAATACTTACTCAATAGCTATACACGGAGGGGCAGGAACCTTGGTAAAAGGACTTATGATTGCTGAATTGGAAGCGCAATATAAAAATGCACTGGACCAAGCATTAGAAGCAGGGTATGATGTATTGAAGCAAAACGGTACAGCATTGGATGCTGTAGAAACTGCTGTGAAATTGTTGGAAGATTCTCCGTTGTTTAATGCTGGAAAAGGAGCGGTTTTTACAGCTGAGGGAATTCACGAAATGGATGCTGCAATTATGGATGGTTCAACACGTGAAGCGGGTGCGGTGTCTTTAGTTACTGGAATTAAAAACCCAGTGTCTCTAGCTCGTGACGTGATGGAGAAGAGTGAGCATGTTTTCTTAGCAGGTGCGGGAGCAATGGAATTTGCTAAGAATAATAAACATGACATCGTAAAATCGCAATATTTCTATGATGAGCTTAGGTATAAGCAATGGCAAGAGGTAAAGGGTAGTGATGTCTTCCAATTAGATCATTCGGTTAAAAAGGATTCGAAATTTGGAACTGTTGGTGCCGTAGCCTGCGATATTCATGGAAATATAGCTGCAGCAACTTCAACGGGAGGGATGACCAATAAGAAATGGGGAAGAGTAGGTGATAGTCCGATGATTGGTGCTGGAAATTATGCGCATAACAAAACTTGTGCGGTTAGTTGTACAGGAAGTGGTGAGTTCTTTATTAGAGGAGTTGTCGCTTACGATGTTTCTTGTTTGATGGAGTACAAAGAAATGTCATTGGAAGAGGCTGCTTCCGAAGTAATCAATAAAAGAATTTTAGAAATTGGTGGTGACGGCGGACTAATTGCTGTGGACGCTCAAGGAAATATAGCCATGCCTTTTAATACCGAAGGGATGTATCGGGCTTTGAAGTCTTCTCAAGGAAAAAAAGATGTTTTAATTTATAAGTAGCATGCTTTTAGGTTATTTTGGATCTAAGGACAATAAAAACGAAGAATAAAAATAATACTTCCCAGAAATTCATAATAAACTATAAAGCAAACTCAGCTTTTGGGATACTTATCTAAAGCGTTTTTGCGTCTGATACGTTTAATTCTAATGGTGAGACTTTTACCTTTTTCTTTTTAATATTAAATCGATCCCCATTGGCTAGAATACTTGTCTTTAAATTTGTCAATGACATAGGAGTGCCTTTTTCCAGAACTTTGTGGTTGTTATGTTTTACTTTCCGAGCATCAAAAACAATTACCATCCCAGAACCAATAACTTCGAAGGAATCCTTTTTAATAACCAACCCTGTGTCTTCTGCCAAGCCAATTCCAATAAGTTGAGGAAACCGAGCTACTGCTTCTGCCAAGCGTCCAAAACGCCCTCGTCTTATAAAGTGTGAATCAATAATTAACTTGGGGACAAATTCCATTCCTTCTGCCATGCCCACGGCACCTTTAATAAAGGACTCTTGACTACTTCCTCCAGTAATCATTTCCTGAGACATACACATTGCACCTGCACTCGTTCCAGCAATTACTAGGTGATCCGTTTCGTAGCGTTCCATCAATATTTTATGAATAGTAGTGCCTCCAATTTTTTGAGTGATTTTGGATTGATTTCCACCCGAAAACATCACGCAATTGGCTTTTTTAAGCAAAGAAATATTAGTTGGGTCTTCAGATTGTTGACGGTCACGAATGTCCATTACATGAAGATTAGTACATCCTAATTTTCCAAAGGCTTCTAGGTAATTTTGCCCTACTTCCTCAGGAATGCTTGATGCGGTAGGGACGATAATGATCATTGCATCTACACCGCCACTTTCCTTGACAACTCGAGATAAAATACCTTCTTCAATAAATTCTAAATGGTAAACTTCGTGTTCTTCAATTCCTTTATCTTCATTTCCTCCTATAGGAATTAGGGTTCCTTTTCCGCTCATTTGCTGTAAAATATTGGCGACAAAAATACGTCTTTTGTTCTGAAAAAAAATTATATATTTATAATCTTACCCTTGTTACTAACCAAAAATCAAAAGTAGATGAAAATACGAGAGATAAATGCCATGCGAGGACCAAACTATTGGTCAGTACGTCGCCACAGATTAATCGTTATGGTACTGGACTTAGAAGAAATGGAGGAACGTCCGTCCAATAAAATTGATGGGTTTCGAGAACGATTGGAGGCAATGTTTCCAACTATGTACGGGCATCGTTGTTCGGTGGGAGAACCTGGTGGGTTTTTTCAACGTGTAGAGGAAGGTACTTGGATGGGGCATATTGTTGAACATATCGCTTTGGAAATTCAAACTTCGGCAGGTATGGACACTGGCTTCGGAAGAACACGCGGCTATGGAGAGGAAGGGGTTTACAATGTTGTGTTTTCATATATTGAAGAGAATGCTGGGCGTTATGCAGCAAAGTCTGCGGTTCGAATTTGCGAGGCACTTATTGAAGGAGAAGACTATGATTTGGAAGAAGACATTCAGGAAATGAGAGAATTGAGAGAAGCTGAACGACTCGGGCCAAGTACTGGGTCTATCGTAGAAGAAGCAGCTAGTCGTGGAATTCCGTGGATACGCTTGAATAAATATTCTTTAGTACAACTGGGGTATGGTGCAAACCAAAAGAGAATTCAAGCAACAGTTACTTCAGAAACAAGTAGTATAGGGGTAGAGTTGGCATGTGATAAAGAAGACACCAAATACCTTTTGGAACAAGCCGAAGTTGACGTGCCAAGAGGCGATATTATTAGCAAGGAAAGGAGTCTTGAAGAAGCCTGTAACTATGTGGGATACCCACTTGTAATAAAGCCTATTGATGGAAATCATGGTCGAGGAATTACCGTGGATATTCAAAATTATGAAGATGCCGTAGTAGCTTTTCATGCTGCTAAGGAAGTATCGCGAAGGGTTATTGTGGAGAGATTTATTACGGGTGAAGACTATCGGTTGCTTGTAATTAACAATGTGTTGGTAGCCGCTGCTATTAGAACTCCAGCGCATGTAATTGGAGATGGAAAATCGACTATAAAAGAATTGGTTGACAAAGTGAATGAAGATCCACGCCGTGGATATGGCCATGAGAATGTATTGACCATGATTACCATGAATAATTTGACCCAAACTATTATAAAAGATGCTGGTTATACGGGAGATTCAGTATTAAAAGAAGGGGAGCGCTTGATTTTAAAAGATACAGCCAATTTAAGCACTGGTGGGACTGCTGAGGATATTACAGATATTGTGCATCCTGCTAATGTTTCCATGGCAGAGCGAATCTCGAAAATTATCGATTTGGATATCTGCGGAATTGACATCATGACTAGCGATATTACAAAACCTTTATCTGAAACAGGAGGTGCGGTTCTGGAGGTGAATGCTGGGCCAGGTTTTAGAATGCACTTAGCACCTACAACTGGTTTGCCACGAAATGTAGCCGCCCCAGTAGTTGATAAATTATTTCCACAGCAAGGGGATACAGGTAGGGTTCCAATAATAGCGATTAGTGGTACCAACGGAAAAACCACCACCACTCGATTAATATCGCATATCGCTAAAATGAGTGGGTATCGCGTGGGTTATACCACAAGCGACGGAGTTTATATTCAAAACCGTTTGTTAATGAAGGGAGATTGTACGGGGCCAGCAAGTGCCGAGTTCGTCTTAAAAGATCCTACGGTTAACTTTGCAGTATTGGAATCAGCCCGTGGGGGATTACTTCGTGCTGGACTTGGGTTTAAAAATTGTGACATTGGGATTGTAACTAACGTAGCAGCCGATCACTTAGGTTTGAAAGGAATTCATACCATAGAACAATTGGCTAAAGTGAAAGGTGTCATTCCTGAAACGGTTTTACCAGATGGTTATGCAATTT
>JAESTG010000125.1 GCA_016763715.1 Flavobacteriaceae bacterium | reverse complement strand
AGGTGTCACGGTGCCTATTATTCCAGGCTTAAAACCTATTGCGACCAAAAAACAACTCAATTTGATTCCGCATCGTTTTAGTTTGGAGTTGCCTGATGAACTTATTATGGAAATTGTAAAATGCAAGGATAACAAAGCCGTACGTCAAGTAGGAATTGATTGGTGTGTGAAGCAAAGTAAGGAGTTGATTAAGGCAGGAGCTCCTTTTCTACACTACTATTCTATGGGGAAAAGTGATAACATTAGAGCCATTGCTTCCGAAGTATTTTAAAGGTGTAAATGCTTGCAAATATTGGTGTTATGATACCTCCTCAGATATAATTTTTTTGTTCAGTTTACCTTTAGGTAGAATTGCCGCAGAAGAATTTTCCACAGGGGGTTTATTTTTTCAAGATTAATGTATATTTACGGCATCCAACTGACTATGAAGTATACATTATCATTTTTAAGTTTTCTGTTTGTAAGCGTCTTTGCGTTTTCACAGGACGGAAAGTCCAACCCTTTTTCGATAGAGGCCGATTATTTTTACGGAAGTATTCTAGAGCACAATGATGATATTGCGCATTTAATTTCGCAACATCCCAAGGGTGTCATTTTAAGCTTTAATAAGAAGACCTACGGGTTCCGCGAGGCTGAAAGAAGGTATAATTATCCAGATTGGGGTTTTACCTTTGTATATCAAGATTTTCAAAATTCAATACTGGGAGAAAATTATAGCTTGTACGGGCATTATAATTGGTATTTCCTAAAAAGACATTTGGTGCTTCGAGTGGGGCAAGGTATTGCTTACACTACAAACCCGTATGACCCTGAAACTAATTTTTTAAACAATGCGTTTGGTTCCGATATTTTGAGTTCTACCTTTTTAAAGGCAAACTTTGTGAAGGAAAATATTTGGGAAGGAATTGGGATACAAGCTGGTTTTTCGATTATACATTATAGTAATGCCAATTTAAGAGCTCCTAATAATAGTACGAATACTTGGGCTTTTAATGCTGGATTCAGCTATTTGTTTGATCATGATAATCAACCGGAATATGTGAGCCCAGACAATGATCCACCAAGTAAGAGTCATGCAGAGCGATTTAAGTTGAACTTAGTATATCGTTTTGGATGGAATGAAAGTGATGTTGTAGGGTCTGGACAGTTTCCTTTTAAAACCTATTCTGCTTTCGTTGACAAACGAATTGGTTTTAAAAGTACCTTACAAGCTGGTGTAGATTATTTCGATTCAAAGTTTTTGGAAGAATTTATTAGATATAGAGCTATAGCCTTTCCAGAGGACAATCTTACTGGAGAAGAAGACTACATCCGTATTGGTGTATTCATTGGTCATGAGCTACGCTTTTTTAGAACAGCCTTTGTTTCTCAGTTAGGTTATTATACAAAATGGGATTTCGAATTTGAAAATAGAGTATACAACCGTCTAGGTGTGAAGCGATATTTTTGGGAAGACCGAATTTTTGCCGCCGTTACTGTAAAGTCACATTGGGCAAAAGCAGAAGGAGTTGAATTTGGAATTGGAGTACGATTGTAATGAGGTCAAAAGCAAGATATATGAAACGTTTGAAATCTTTTAGTTATCTATTAGTTTTAGTTCTTTTCTGGAGTTGTAATACTGAAGATGGTTTGAATTGTTTTCAAGCTGCTGGGGATATAATTCAGCAGGAATACGAGGTAAAGATCTTTGAGAAAATATTGGTGCGTGAGCGTGTTCAATTAATTATTTCTGAAGGACCCGTACAGAAAGTGGTAATTGAAACAGGTGAAAACTTGTTGAATGATATTATTGTGACTTCAATTAACAATACTCTTAGTATTAAGAATGATAATGGTTGCAATCTAGTACGTGACTATGGTATCACCAAAGTAATTGTTACCTCCCCTAATATTACAGAAATTCGTAATAGCTCTGGACTTACCGTAGAAAGCGATGGTGTTTTAAATTATCCTGAACTGCTTTTACTTTCAGAAGATGAAGACAATCAGGATCAATTTCATATTGATGGAGACTTTCGTTTAGATCTTAATATTGGTATTTTGGGATTGGTAGGAACAGGAATTTCCAATTTTTATTTGACAGGTGCTGCTAACGAAGCTCGATTCGAAATTTTTAACGGAGATGGGCGTATTGAAGCACAGGATTTATTGATTAATGACTTGATTATCTATCACAGAGGGACTCAAAAAATGATAGTGCATCCTATTAATTCTATTACAGGAGAAATAAGAGGGTTGGGTGATGTCATTTCGGTGAATGAACCTCCTATTGTAGATGTGGAGGAATTCTTTACAGGAACTCTTATTTTTCAGGAGCAGTAAGACTAATAAATAATTTTTCTAAACTCGTATTTTTTTGATGTAACTGAAGTATTTTCAGGCCATTGTCATGGGCAAAATCGAATACTTTAGCACGCATATCTTCTTGGGTAGCGAAATGAATTTGATATAAAAATCCATGAGAGTTTTCCACCTTTTTTACTTTGTCCATTTTTTGTAACGCCACTTCTTCCACTCGATAGTCAAACTCGACTTCGACAATGTGTTCTTTGTCTTCACTTAAAGATTTTAGTGTTTTGTCTAATACTATTTGCCCTTTGTTTATAATAATCACCCTATCACAAATGGCTTCCACCTCCTGCATGATATGCGTAGAAAGCAAAACTGTTTTTTCCTTTCCAGCGCTTTTAATGAGTTCTCGTGTTTCAATTAGTTGATTGGGATCTAAGCCTGTAGTTGGTTCATCAAGAATTAGCACATCAGGATTATGAAGCAACGCATTGGCCAGTCCCACACGTTGACGATATCCTTTCGAAAGTTGCTCAATTTTTTTATGTGCTTCTGAGGAGAGTCCCGTTTGTTGAATCACTTTGTCAACTTCTTCCGAAGGGACATTGTATACTTTTGCATTGAATGAAAGATATTCTTTCACATACATTTCCAGATATAACGGATTGTGTTCTGGCAAGTATCCAATACTCTTTTGCACCTGTTTGTTTTCTTCAGAAACAATAAATCCATTCACTTTTGCTGTCCCACTACTTGCTTGAATGTAAGTGGTTAAGATTTTCATAAGGGTTGACTTTCCAGCACCGTTTGGGCCTAAAAACCCAACAACTTCTCCTTTATTAATGGTGAAGGAAACATCTTGGAGCGCCTTTTGGTTTCCGTAGACTTTAGTAATATTAGATACTTCTATTGACATATGAATGCGAAGATAAAACTAATTAGAGATAGACAAACAAACTTTGATACAATCCATCTTTGATTCGATCATTAATAGGACACTTTTCATGTCGGGGTGATGTCATTAAAAAAACGCAAAAAAAGATTGTTGTTATAAAACAATGTGTACATTAGCAGTAATAAAGTACTGCAATGAACAAGTTTTTTACATATTTTAACTTTTGGTTTTTCTATTTCTTTGGAAAGAGTCGGGTGAATATGTAATTAATTTTGATAATTATATAATGAAAACCCAGAACTTAACTTCTGGGTTTTTTTATTGCTAAATTTTAAATGAAGAAACTATGAAAATCGCAATCCAAGGTATTGAAGGCTCCTTTCATGATGAAGCCGTGCAAAAATTATTTCCGAAGAAGGACGTAGATTTAGTAATGTGTGATTCCTTTGACGCGGTTACTCAAAGCGTGAAAAACAATAAGGCAGACTTTGGTGTTATTGCCATTGAAAACACTATTGCAGGTTCTATTTTACCTAATTATAATCTTATAGAAGCAGGAGATTTTGAAATTTTTGATGAGGTTTTTCTGAACATTCAAATGTATTTAATGTCTTTGGAGAGTGAGTCTATTATTGATATTTTCGAAGTACATTCGCATCCGGTAGCATTATTACAATGTAAAGACTACTTGAGAAAGTTCCCTCCTCAATTCAAGGTAATTGAAGGAAAAGATACGGCCAGTGAAGCCAAACGAATTAAAGAAAATAACTTAGCGGGAGTTGCTGCCATTGCTGGAAAGCAAGTCGCCGAGCGATATGGATTGAAAATATTGGATAGTAATATTCAAGACATTAAGGAAAACCAAACTCGTTTTGTCCTCATTGGAAAGCGCGGTACGGTTTTAAGTAAAAGGTCCCCAGACAAAGCAACCATCAAATTTGTACTTGGTAGCGAAGTTGGTACTTTGAGCCAGACTTTACAAGTGTTGGTTAGTTACGATATCAATCTAACTAAAATACAATCCCTTCCAATGTTAGGGACGCCGTGGAAGTATTCCTTTTTTGTAGATGTTACCTTTGCAGATGCACAGAAGTTTTATGATGCAATGGAGTCGTTGGAGTCGGTAGTAAAAGAATTAAAAATTGTAGGTGCCTATACGCAGAATCATAGAAATGTGCCAAGCGAACTTACAGATATGATTGAAAATGGAAAATAAGAAAGAATTAAGAAATTGGCTTAACAACATGAATTTAGCACATCCATTAGTGATTGCTGGTCCATGTAGTGCAGAAACCGAAGCGCAAGTTGTCAAAATCGCACATCAGTTAAAGGATACTGATGCAACG
Organism: Flavobacteriaceae bacterium; assembly: GCA_016763715.1. The sequence continues at coordinate 2,457 of JAESTG010000125.1, read as the reverse complement.
GTGTTGCGTGCTGGTATTTGGAAGCCAAGAACGCGCCCAGGTAATTTTGAAGGTGTTGGAGCCTTGGGTTTAAAATGGTTGCAGACTGCAAAGGAAGAAACAGGGATGCTCACTACTACAGAAGTGGCCAATCCAAATCATGTGGATTTAGCGTTGAAGCACGATGTTGATATTCTTTGGATAGGAGCTCGAACTACGGTGTCACCTTTTATAGTTCAAGAAATTGCTGAAGCAATGAAAGGCACCAATAAAACGGTGTTGATTAAAAACCCTGTCAACCCAGACTTGGCACTATGGTTAGGGGCGGTAGAACGTTTTTATGAAGCTGGGGTGAAGAATTTAGGCGTCATACACCGTGGGTTTTCTACCTATGAGAAAACACGTTACCGGAATAACCCGGAATGGCAAATTCCTATTGATCTTCAGAATCGTTTCCCCGATTTACCGTTAATTTTAGATCCTTCTCATATTGCGGGGCGAAGGGATATTATATTTGACCTTTGTCAAACGGCTTTAGATCTAAACTACGATGGTTTGATGGTGGAGACGCATTTTGATCCAGATAATGCTTGGAGCGATGCGAAACAGCAAATAACACCAGAGGCACTGGATAAAATGACGGTAGATCTTAAAATTAGAGTGGCAGAAGGTGATGCTATAGAATTTAAAAATAAGCTTTCCACAGCCCGAACAAAAATAGATGTGGTGGATCATCAATTAATTGAAATTCTCGGAAAGCGAATGAAGATTAGTGATGAAATTGGTCATTTAAAACGCAGCAATAATGTGGCGATATTGCAAACCAAGCGTTGGAATGAAATTCTTGGTAAAATGATTCTTCAAGGAGAAGAGCAACAGTTGAGTGAGGAGTTTATTTTAAAAGTTTTTAAGGCGATTCATCAAGAATCTATTCATCATCAAGAAATTATCTATAAGTCATAAAAGTTTTTGTGAACTGAGGCGAGTATAAAAAGAGCCTAAAAGTTATATTTCAGGCTCTTTATTGTAACGTGTTTGTGGCGTGGTTAAGCACCCTGATTTTGCAAATAAAAACCGAATAGAAAATCCGCAATGATTTTTGTAAGTAGGCAAGAACTGGCAATTAATTATGCACATCCTAAGTTTTATTTCTATTAATTTAATAGTCTTGTTCTATTCTTGTGCTTTTTTCGCTTCAGAAACTTCGCCAGTTTCGGCATATATTTTTAATTCATTTTGGACAATTCTAACTTTCTTAATCATTGTTTTTGTTATTGCTCCTCCAAGGAGAAAGCCCATAAATTTTGAAAGGTGCATAGTAACATTCATTTGAACTACCGATTGATTGGGACTAATTTCATAAACCTTCCAATGATTTCTTGCAAGTTTTACAAAACCAGGTGCTCCTTCTATCAATTCATAGGCCAATTCCTTTTTATCGTCATCAAACATAATTAGCTTTTCTACTAACTTTGTATTCTTCGATTGACAGACTCTCTCGTTGCAAGTTGTCCCTTTAAACTTTACTTCTCCAGCTCCTTTTGAGTGGTCTAAAGTAGAAGTCCATTCACCTACTTTGTCAAATTCTCTGAGAATTTCCCAAAGCGAATCTGCTGAAACATTGATGGTGTCACTTTTTAATGTCTGTTCTATTACCTTGTGTTTTTTTTCTTTTTGCGCCATAACCGTTGTGCTAAATACTGTTAATGCTAATCCGGTCAGGAAAATCAATTTGAAATTATCGACTTTCATTGCTTATTATTATTTGAAAATATTGAAGACTTTCTTGATTTCCTTTAAATTTGATAAACCCTTTGTCTTTGAGAGAATGCCAAATTTTTAGTTGTTCCTTTTCTTTAATAACATCACAGCATAAAAAGCTATTCGTTTTTTCAAAAAAAAGATAATTCTCGTTTCTCTTCTTTTGTTAGATTATTATTTGACATGCTGACTAATCATTCATTTGCTCATAAAATTTTCGCCATTCAGGAGTATCATAAATCAAATGAGATTCTTTTATCATTCCATTTTCAAGTCTAAACCATTCAGAAGCTATGTTTGATTCCAATCCAGATATAGATGATTTGAAATCATAAAATGTAGCTACCCAATTTCCGTTTTCAGATATATTTATAATATCTATTCCAGTTATTACAGCTCCAATCTCTTTAGCTAAGGCGATAAATTCTTCTTTAGAATTTAACTCCACCATAGGATTCTTAAATTTGTAATCATCTGCTAATAAAGCTAAAGATGCTTGAATTTGTGATGGATTATTAAATCCGTTTAAAAATTTTTTTACAATGTCTTGATTTGTCATAATATTATTTTTTTGGAATTAATGTCACATAATCTTGAACTACTAACCATTTACCTTTGATTTTTACAAGAGAATAAAAGTTCTTTAATGTAGGTTTTCCAGGGCTGGTGAGTGTAATTTTTACAGAAGCCATATGATCTCCAATAAATTGAATATCT
>JAESTG010000124.1 GCA_016763715.1 Flavobacteriaceae bacterium | reverse complement strand
TTTTTAAAAACGATTTTAATTGTCTTATTGATATATATAGGGCTTAAGTTTTTACTTAAATGGTTAAGTCCTTATATCATGCGTTTTGCAGCAAAAAAGGTAACCCAAAAATTTGAAAGCGCTTTCGGGCAAAATCCTTTTCAGCAAAATAATGGAGCTACTCAAAAAGAGGACACTATCGGTAAAACTACAAAAACTCCAAAGTCCAACGGAAAGGTGGTAGGTGAGTATGTAGATTTTGAGGAACTTGAATAACATCGAACTCTTAATTCGGTTTTGGCTGTGTATATCTAGCATATTTTTTATAATTTCCCCTCAATCTTAATCCTAGCTTTTATGCAGTTCAATTTCAAGAGAATTCTACCCCATCTTGCGGTGTTAGTATTGTTTGTAGTAGTTTCTCTAGCTTACTTTCATCCGGTATTACAGGGAAAGACCATTTTTCAAAGTGATATTGTCCAGTATACGGGGATGGCCAAGCAACAGAACGATTTTAGAAAACAAACAGGAGAAGAGACTTATTGGACCAATAGTGCCTTTGGTGGGATGCCAACCTATCAACTTGGAGCAAAATACCCTCATAATTATATTAAAAAATTAGACTTGAGCCTTCGGTTTTTACCGCGGCAAGCAGATTACCTCTTTCTCTATTTTATAGGAATGTACATATTATTCCTAGTACTGAAAGTAGATTATAAACTGGCTTTTGTTGGGGCATTAGCTTTTGGGTTTTCTACTTATCTCATTATTATTTTAGGGGTAGGGCACAATGCTAAAGCACATGCCATTGCCTATATGCCTTTAGTCCTGAGTGGTATTATACTTACTTTTCGGGGAAAATATATACAAGGCTTTCTACTCACAACGGTGGCTATGGCTTTGGAGTTAGTGGCGAATCACTTTCAAATGACCTACTATTTACTACTATTGGTGATTTGCATTGGTGTCGCATATTTGATAGACGCTTTTCAGAAAAAAATGTTACCTCACTATTTTAAGGCTATTGGAGTTATGGCCTTAGGCGTTCTCTTAGCTATTGGGTTAAACGCCACTAATATTATGGCGACCAAAGAGTATGCAGATACCTCAACCCGTGGAAAAAGCGAATTATCCATTAATGTTGATGGTACGGAAAGGGTAGGAGATGGTGGTTTAAGCTATGATTATATAACGGAGTATAGTTACGGTAAACTGGAAAGCTTTAATTTATTCATTCCAAAATTTATGGGAGGTGGTTCTAGCGATGGGTTTCCAGAAGACTCAGAAACCGTGCAAGAAATATTAAAAACGGAACCTAGTGCAACTCCTCGGGATGCGCTTCAGTTTTTGAATAATCAAATTCCTTTTTATTGGGGAGATCAGCCTATTGTGGCGGCCCCTGCTTATATTGGAGCTGTAATTATCTTTCTAGCTGTACTGGCGTTATTTTTAGTTCGCGGCCGACTGAAATGGTGGGTTTTGACTGGAATTGCATTGAGTTTATTGCTCTCTTGGGGGAAGAATTTTTCATTTCTAACCGAGTTCTTTATCGATTACGTTCCTTTATATAGCAAGTTTAGAGCAGTTTCATCCATTCAAGTTCTTTTAGAGTTGATCTTACCCGTTTTGGCTATTGTAGGGTTGCATCAATATTTTAACAATTTTCAGAAAAAAGAAGTCAAGAAGAAAGCATTGTTGTACGCTGCATCCATTGTCGGTGGGTTAGGAGTTGTTTTTGTACTGTTTAAGTCTCAATTATTTAGCTTTTCCAGCCCTTATGATGGGATACTTATAGAGCAAATGGGACTTCCTTTTGTGGATGCTGTACGTGAAGATCGTGCTAGTGTAATGACGGCTGATGCTTTACGCTCTGTTTTATTTGTGGTGCTTACTGCAGGTGTTTTATGGTTGGTTTATTCAGAAAAACTGAAAGAAACCTTTGCGATTGGAGCCATAGCTTTATTGATTGTGGTAGATCTTGTGGGAGTAGATCAGCGATATGTAAATGAAGATAATTTTGTAATCTCTCGTCATATGGAAAAACCCTTTCCTGAAACTCCTGCTCACACTGGAATTCTTCAAGATGATGGTTATTATCGGGTATATGATGCTTCGTATAGCTCAAAGGCATTTAATAGTGGCGAAGCGAGTTATTTTCATAATGCACTAGGTGGTTATCATGCTGCTAAGCCAGGGAGAATTCAGGATATAGATGATTTTTATTTAGCTGAAGGCTCCGCAGCTATTTTCAATATGATGAATGTAAAATATATTATGGTGCCTGGGAAAGACGGTGAAGTTTCTGTGCAACAGAATCCTTTTGCAAATGGTCCCGCTTGGTTTGTTGATAAGGTAATGCCTGCCAATAATGCCAACGAAGAAATTTTATTATTGGATAGCCTGAATACTAAGACTACGGCGGTGATTCATAGTAGTTTTTTAAGTAAAATTCCAACAAAAAAGATACAGAGAGACAGTACAGCTAGTATCATACTAAAAAGTCATCGTCCCAATCACTTAGTATATGAGTCATCAACAACTACGGATCAATTGGCAGTGTTTTCAGAGGTATATTACCCAAAGGGATGGAATGTGTATATAGATGGCAGTTTGAGCGAGTATTTTAGGGCTAATTATACCTTGCGTGCTATGGTAGTGCCTAAAGGAAAGCATGAAATCGAATTTAAGTTTGAGCCTCAGGTGGTTAAAACTGGAAGTCGAATTACTTTAGCAAGCAGCATTATATTCTTCCTACTTCTTATTGGCGGTATGTATATACATTATCGAAAAAAAGAACCCATAAAACCTGAATAATGAACACAAAACGGGTGCTCATTATATGTTATTACTGGCCACCAGCGGGTGGGCCAGGAGTACAGCGTTGGTTGAAATTTGTGAAGTATCTTGGTGAGTTTGGAGTAGATCCTATTGTATTTGTGCCGGATAATGCTCATTACCCTATAGTAGATAGGGCCTTTGAAGCAGAGATTCCTGAAAATGTTGAAGTGATTCGATTTCCTATCAAGGAGCCCTACCGATTCGCAAAGTGGTTTTCGAAAAAGAAAACAAAAACGATTAGTAGTGGTATTATTTCAGAAAAGCGACCCTCATTTCTTGAGAACGCAATGCTATTTATTCGTGGAAATTTATTTATTCCAGATGCGAGAGTGGGTTGGGTAAAACCAGCGAGTCGTTTTCTTCAGAAATATTTGACTGAAAATAAGATAGATACTATCGTTACAACAGGACCACCGCATAGTTTGCATTTAATTGGAATGCAATTGAAACAAGCATTAAATGTACGTTGGATAGCCGATTTTAGAGATCCATGGACAACGATTCATTATCATAAATCGCTTCGTCTTACAAAATCTTCAGAAAAAAAACACAAAGCATTAGAAAAGGAGGTATTGACGCAAGCCGATGCAGTAGTCGTTACCAGTCCTGGAACGAAGAAAGAATTTTCAGAAATTACAAAAACTCCAATTACAGTAATTACCAATGGTTATGAGCCTATTTCAAATACGACACGTTCGCCTGATGAGAAATTTACGCTTGTGCATATTGGATCACTGCTATCTAGCCGAAACCCAACGGTGCTATGGAAGGTTATTTCAGAGCTAGTGGTGGAGAACTCTGAGTTTGCCGCTCAATGTCAAATTAAATTGGCTGGTGCCGTAAGCAAAGATGTGATTTCAAGTTTGGATGAATTCGGACTTACTAAGTATGTAGTTGAATTAGGTTATGTATCACACAGGGAGGCGCTACAATTGCAACGAAATGCACAGGTGCTTTTGTTAATTGAAATGAACCGACCAGAGACCAGAGCTATTATCCCTGGGAAGATATTCGAATACCTTTTGGCTAAACGTCCAATTCTTTCATTAGGACCAGAAGGAAGTGATATTAAAGCCATCATTGAAGAAACCAATACAGGACAGTTTTTTACGTATACCGAAGAGAGACTGCTAAAGAATCAGCTTTGGCAATACTTTCAAGATTATTCAGAAATGAAACTGGAAGTTGGTTCTGGGGATATTGAAGAATACAGCCGAAGAGAACTCACAAAAGTCATGGCTGAACTTCTAAAAGAGTAGTCGGTATTATAAAAAGGAAACCCTCGATCTGCCTAAGCATCACGAGGGTTTCTAACTAACCAACCAAAAAAATTATAGTCCGCGACCTCTTCTAGGTGCTGCTCCTTTAGAACGTGAGCTAGCTCTTTTTCTACTCGTTGTTCCTTTGGATCTTGACGGTGTTTTTTTACTTCT
>JAESTG010000123.1 GCA_016763715.1 Flavobacteriaceae bacterium | reverse complement strand
AATAGATGGCTTCGATTATGTTGGGAATAGCCAATTTGGCTCAGGTGAGAACTTGGGAGATAACACCTTCGTGGTCTATAATGGTATAGGATCTAATGTAACTGTCACCAATTTGGATGCAAGTAAGCGATACGCCATTCGAGTGTATGAGTATACTAAAAATGCTAATAATGGGAATAATGCACTGTACTTATTAGGTAGTGCTGCTGAACGGGAAGCCGCCCTTGGAATTGACGATAAGAATCTTTCAGAAAAAATAAAAATTTATCCTACTATCAGTTCAGATATTCTAAATGTCCATGTAAAATTTACAGATGAAGTTGCCTATAATCTTTACGATGTACAAGGGCGAACACTTTGGTCCAATCGTGTTGACAATGGGGATAATAAAATTGATGTTTCGCGCTTAAGTAGCGGTTTGTATCTAATTACCTTTATAGCAGACGGTAAAAAAATGACAGCTCGATTTATCAAAAAGTAGCCCGTAAATAATATAATAAAGGTCGTCGAAAATTCTAGATGACCTTTTATTTTGGGTAATTACTTTAGGCATAATCGAATAACTAAAAATGCTGAAATTCAAAAAAGCATCCTTGCTATTTTCTGCGAAATACAAAGGTTTTTATGCAATGGGTTTTCTTTATCTTTGTGCTGACTTTTCTAGATGGTAAGTCTCAATTGATATCTCTATGACCAAGCAGGATTTTATTCCGAAGACATATAAAGAATCTCCTAAGAATGGGGTTGTTTCTTATCAGTCCCCGAGCAACATTGCTTTGGTGAAATATTGGGGGAAGCATGGTGAGCAATTGCCTGAAAATGCTTCCATTAGTTTTACGCTTTCCAATTGTCACACTCAAACTGAACTTCATTTTGAAGAAAAGACAGGAACAGATTTTGATTTTGATGTGTATTTAAATGAAAACAGAGAAGTAGATTTTGAACCTAAAATCCGTAAGTTTTTTGAACGAGTAGAAGTTTACCTTCCTTTTCTTCGGAAGTATAGATTTACCATTAAAACAAGCAACAGCTTTCCTCATAGTAGCGGAATAGCCTCTTCAGCAAGTGGTATGAGTGCTTTGGCTTTATGTTTATTGGAATTAGAGCGTTTAATGACGGTTACCAAAATGACCGATGATTTTTTCAACAAAAAGGCATCTTTTTTAGCTAGATTAGGATCAGGAAGTGCGGCAAGAAGTATAGAAGGACCTTTGGTTGTTTGGGGGAGTCACCCAAAAATTGATGGGTCAACCAATTTATACGGGATTAAATTTGAAGGGAAGATTCATGAAAATTTCTCTGATTATCAAGACACTATCCTATTGGTGGATAAGGGAGAAAAACAAGTGAGTAGTACGATGGGGCATAATTTAATGCACAATCATCCATACGCTCAGCAGCGTTTTACTGCTGCTAACGATAATTTGTCCAAGCTTACAGATGTTTTAGAAAGTGGTAACCTTTCTGCATTTATTGAAATTGTAGAAAGCGAAGCCTTACAATTGCACTCCATGATGATGAGTTCACAACCTTATTTTATTTTAATGAAACCCAATACTTTGGAAATCATTAATAAGGTTTGGGCTTATAGAAAAGCAACCAATAGTAACATCTGTTTTACCTTAGATGCTGGTGCTAATGTACATGTGCTTTATCCGCAGAATGAAAAAGAAGAAGTTCTTGACTTTATTAAAAATGAACTCACTTTGTTTTGTAAAAATGGAGAGTTTATTCAAGATTACACTGGATTGGGTGCGGAAAAACTATAGTTTACTTGTTGAAAAATTATTCCAATATCATCTTTGTTATAGCTAATATTTACGACGCTTCTTTTAGCTTATAAAGCTATAAATTGTAAACTATCAGTGTATTATGATTTAAAATTTACCATTTTATTCTGAAAAGCATCTCTTGGAATATCCTATCTTTGTCTCCGAATTCAATTTCATGGCTAAATACTGTATATTTGGCTAACAAACAGTGAACGAACTTATGCGTGGTCCCCTTTTTTATTCAAAAATCCTACTCTTTGGAGAGTATGGGATTATTAAGGACTCTAAAGGTCTCTCTATACCTTATAACTTCTATAATGGTGCGTTAAAAACAGACGAACACCATACAGTTTCTACTCATAAATCTAACGAAAATCTAAAACGTTACGTTGCATATTTAGAACAACTTTGCGAAGAAAAGCCCGATTTAATTACCTTCAATTTGGAAGCGTTACGTACCGATGTAGCCGCAGGATTATATTTCGATTCTAGCATTCCACAAGGATATGGTGTGGGAAGTAGTGGGGCCTTGGTTGCTGCTATTTATGATAAATATGCCGATGACAAGATTACGGTATTGGAAAATCTCACTCGCGAAAAATTATTGCAACTCAAAGGTATATTTGCAGAAATGGAATCATTTTTTCATGGAAAATCCTCTGGTTTGGATCCTTTGAATAGTTATTTAAGCTTACCTATATTAATCAACTCTAAGGATAATATAGAACCAGCTGGCATTCCTTCTCAAACGGAAAACGGACCAGGTGCTGTCTTTTTATTAGATAGTGGAAGCACAGGAGAAACAGCTCCTATGGTTCAGATTTTCATGAATAATATGAAGCAGGAAGGTTTTAGAAATATGCTTAAAAATCAGTTTGTTAAGCATACTGATGCTTGTGTAGAGGACTTCTTAAAAGGTGATGTGAAATCACTTTTTGGTAATATTAAACAGCTTTCAAAAGTGGTTTTAGATAATTTTAAACCTATGATTCCTGAAGAATTCCAAACACTTTGGAAGAAAGGGATTGAGACAAATGCCTATTATTTGAAACTTTGTGGCTCTGGAGGAGGAGGTTATATTCTTGGTTTTACAGAGGATATGGACAAAGCAAAAATCGCTCTAAAAAAGTATAAACTAGAGGTAGTCTATAATTTCTAAATCACGTTTGAAATTGTATTATATCCACATAGTAAACTAAATCAGTGCTATGTTGTTCAATTCTCTTGAATTCACATTTTTTTTACCACTAGTTTCTATGCTGTATTGGTTTGTGACCAATCAATCTTTAAAACTTCAAAATGCATTCCTTCTTATAGCTAGTTATTTTTTCTATGGTTGGTGGGATTGGCGTTTTCTTTTCTTAATTGCTTTTAGTTCTTTAATCGATTATATCGTAGGCTTACGTCTTGCCCAAACTGACGATATCAAAAAACGTAAATGGTGGCTGTCCCTTAGTATTTTAGTGAATATTGGGTTTTTGGGATTTTTTAAATATTTTAATTTTTTTGCTGAAAGCTTTTCTGAAGCCTTCACCTTACTTGGAGAGCCTATTGAAGCCTCCCGACTCCAGATTATACTTCCCGTAGGGATTAGTTTTTATACCTTTCAAACCTTAAGCTATTCCATTGACATTTATCGAAAAAAGTTAGAACCTACCAAGAATGTTATTTCTTTTTTCGCCTTCGTTAGCTTCTTTCCCCAACTAGTGGCCGGGCCTATCGAGCGAGCTTCTAGTCTCTTACCTCAGTTTCTGAAAAAACGAGAATTCAAGTATGCTGAGGGCGTTGCTGGTTGTAAACAAATTTTGTGGGGTTTGTTTAAGAAAATGGTGATTGCAGATAACTGTGCGCAGTTCGCCAATGTAATTTTTGAAGACCCAGGAGCCCATTCAGGGAGTACCCTTTTGCTCGGTGTAGTTTTATTTTCATTTCAAATTTATGGTGATTTTTCTGGGTATTCAGATATTGCTATTGGAGTTGCGAGATTATTCGGATTTAAACTCATGAAGAATTTTTCCTTTCCCTACTTTTCTAGAAATATTGGCGAGTTTTGGCGACGATGGCATATTTCATTATCTACTTGGTTTCGAGATTATCTCTATATCCCTATAGGTGGAAGTAGAGGAAGTAAATGGCAACAAGTACGAAACATATTTATTGTGTTTTTGGTCAGTGGGTTTTGGCACGGAGCAAATTGGACTTTCCTCTTTTGGGGAGCCTTACATGCGCTCTTTTTTGTTCCATTAGTTTTAATGAAGCGCAACCGAACATTTTTAGACATGGTGAAAACCAAATGGTTGTTTCCATCATTACGAGACGGATTGCTAATTGTATTTACTTATTTACTAACCACCTTGGCATGGGTATTTTTTAGAGCAGAAAGTGTGAGTGATGCTTTCATTTATTTTGAAGGGATATTTACGAGCTCTATATTCACAATACCAGAGATATTTCAGCAAACAAAGGTAAAATTGGTGCTTATCTTTATTATCGGATTTATGGCTATGGAATGGTTAGGTAGAAATCGAGAATTCGCTATTGAGCGTGTGACTCAAAATTGGTACATGCCATTACGTTTCGGGTTTTACTTTGGTTTGGCGATGATAATATTTCTTTTCAAGGGAACTCAGCAAGAATTTATTTATTTTCAGTTTTAAGCGGTGAGAAAATTTTTAATACATAGCGTTTTGTTTTTAGTCTTGGTTTCGGGTTCTATTACTTTTGTCTTTTTTCAAGCCGACGGATATACAGATCCTTTCTATGCCAGGTTTACTACCCCAAAACAAAGTTCACTTATTATAGGCACTTCCAAGGCTGCCCAAGGTATACGTCCAGATGTGCTGAACAAAATATTACCTGATTCCATTTATAACTTTGCTTTTACTATAGCACATAGTCCTTTCGGCCCAGCTTATTTGAATGGAGTAAAGTGCAAGCTTTCAGAGGTAACTAAAGACGGGATTTTTATTGTTGCTGTAGATACTTGGAGTATTTCAGACGCACATGACGACCCCAACGATGAGAATCTGTTTGATGAGAATAGGAGTTTTTTAAATAACCTAACGACCGTTTCCTCAAATCCCAACATTCCTTATTTGCTTACTTATTACAAAAATGGTTTTGCAAAGATTTTTGATCGTGATTCGGTTGCATTTTTACATGATGATGGATGGCTTGAGATTAATATTAAAGTGGATCCTAAAACTGTGGATATCCGGATTCAAAATAAAGCAGCTTCTTTGGAAGAGAAAAAAAATAGATTTCAATTGTCCGAAACCAGATTGTCCTATCTTTATAAAACCATTACCTATCTAAAAGAACGAGGGGAGGTATTTGTGGTGAGTTTACCAGTACACCCTAAATTAACTCAAATTGAAATGGCTGTTGTTCCAGAGTTCACCGAACTCATGAATAAGTTGTCGAGAGAAACCTATGTGCCTTATCTGAATTTGATGGAGGAGAATGAAGGCTATACGTATACAGATGGGGTTCATCTTTATAGGGATTCGGCTAAGGAAGTGAGCGAACGGATTGGCAAATGGATTAAACTAGAATCAAGAAGGAAGTGAGAATGCAAGTAAAAGCTTTGTTTAAAATAATGTACCATGCTAAGTAGAAAACAAAAACACTTTCTACTCAAGTTTTTCAGCCTATTTTCTGTGGTTAGAGGATACAATATTTTAGTCATTATCCTTGCTCAATATTTAACAGCAATCTATATTTTAGCTCCTTATTTACCTTTAAAAAAGGTGTTACTGGATCTAAATTTATTGATGCTAGTATTGGCTTCTGCCTCAGCAATTGCAGGAGGGTATATCATTAATAACTTCTACGATAGCGAAAAAGATTTGATTAACCGTCCGCGAAAAACGATGCTGGATCGTTTGGTAAGTCAGAACATCAAATTATCAACCTATTTTGTGCTGAATTTTATTTCCGTCATTTTAGCGAGCTATGTGTCATTTAGAGCAGTACTATTTTTTTCTATTTACATATTCGGAATTTGGTTTTATTCCCATAAACTTAAGAAGTACTTGTTCATTGGTAATGTAACAGCAGCGATTTTAGCCGTAATTCCATTTTTTGCAGTCTTTATCTATTATGGAAATTTTGATCATGTCATTTTTGTGCATGCTACTTTTCTATTTCTGCTCATTTCTATGCGAGAGGTTATTAAAGATCTAACAAACCTGAAAGGAGACCTTACCCAAAACTACAAAACGATTCCTGTCGTGTATGGAGAGAAAATAGCCAAACAGATGCTTACTGTTTTGGGTATCTTAACACTAATTCCAATCATACTTTTGATTACCAAATTTGAAATAGGGTATATGAATTTCTATTTCTATGGAAGCATATTAGCCCTTCTCATATTTGTAATCGCACTTTGGAAATCCAATCGTAAACTCCATTATGTTATCTTGCATAACCTGTTAAAATTTATTATTGTAGCGGGTATATTCAGTGTTGTGCTCATCAATGTAGATTTACTACTAAGCCGATTTTTTTAACATTTTTGGGCATTACCCTACTTCGCTCTCGTAAACCCCTAGCTACGTAAGGTCGGGTTTTCCGTTGTATCTTTTTATAGGTCTAGTTTGTAGTGCAATTATGAAATATATCGATTATGTAAGGAAGTTCATGTTGTGCTGACCTATAAAAAGGATGCCACGGCAACCCTTAACGCTAACGCCAAATTCTCATATATTTAATACTATGAAAAATGAAAACCTACTAAATGTTGCCCTAGCTCAAATTGCACCTGTGTGGTTAGACAAGGAACAAACGCTCGAAAAGATTAAACTGCAAATTGAAAAGGCCGCAAAAAACAACACCGAACTTATTGTTTTTGGAGAGGGTTTGTTGCCAGGTTATCCTTTTTGGTTGTCGTTAACAGGAGGAGCCGAATGGGATACTCAAGTAAACAAGGAATTGCATGCACACTATGTACGTAATTCAGTAACCATAGAAAATGGAGATTTGGATTCCGTTTGCGAACTCGCAAAAAAACACCACATCGCAGTTTATTTAGGTATCATAGAACGACCGTTGGATCGAGGTGGTCATAGTCTTTATGCTTCGCTGGTATATATTTCAGAAAAGGGGAGAATTCAATCGGTGCACCGTAAATTACAGCCAACCTATGACGAACGGCTCACATGGCCTCCTGGAGATGGTAATGGATTACAAGTGCATCCTCTCAAACAATTCACTCTTGGCGGACTCAATTGTTGGGAGAATTGGATGCCTTTGCCGAGAGCTGCTCTTTACGGGATGGGAGAAAATTTACATATAGGAGTTTGGCCTGGGACCAATCACAACACCAAGGATATTACTCGTTTTATGGCACGCGAAGGTCGTAGTTATGTAATTTCGGTTTCCTCATTGATGCGATTGGAAGATTTTCCACCTACTACACCTCATCTGGAAAAGATATTTGAAAAGGCTCCCAAAATTTTAGCCAATGGAGGCAGTTGTATCGCAGGACCAGATGGTGAATGGATTGTTCCTCCAGTATTGCATGATGAAGGTAATATTTACCATACTTTAGATTTTAATCGTGTATATGAAGAACGTCAAAATTTTGATCCTGTGGGGCATTATTCAAGACCCGATGTGACCAAACTTGTGATTAATCGACAGCGACAGTCAACTATTGAGTTCAACGACGAAAATTGAAGATATTAAATTTTTGTAGCATGTTTGAGTGTTTCGAATTTTAGGGATTGCCTATTATTTACAAAAGGCTTTGTCTATCCTTGCAAAAATTTTAAAGCCCGCAATTGCGGTAAAAAGGTATGAGTAAACAAGATAAGAAGGGAAAAGCATTCGGTAAAAAAGGAGGGCACTCTAAAACTAACCGTAGCTATGGAAAGGACAATGCTGCTGCCAAATCGCAAAAACAAGCAACACCAAGACCAGCTAGTGATGGTATTCGATTAAACAAGTACATCGCGAATAGTGGTATTTGTTCACGTCGTGAAGCCGATTTGTACATTCAAACAGGTCAGGTAACAGTAAATGGGAAGGTCGTAGATGAAATGGGGTACCGGGTAAAACCGAATGAGGATGTTCGTTTCGATGGAAGGCGTATCACCCCAGAACCTACTTCTTATGTTTTACTGAATAAACCAAAAGGTGTTGCTACTACATCTAGCGAAAAGAAGGGGTTAACTGTAATGGATATTGTTGCCAATGCTACGAGTGCTCAAATTAAGCCCTTCGGTAGGTTAGGACGAAATGCTACAGGTCTTTTACTTTTCACCAATGATGATGTATTTAGACAAAAGTTCAGTAAAAATGGAATAGTTCGTTTATTTCATGTGGAATTGGACAAAAATTTGAAACCCGATGATCTTCAAAAAATCAAAGAAGGATTGAAAATTGATGGAAAAGATGTGAAGGTGGAAGAGGTTAGTTATGTTCAAAATGCACCAAAAAAGGAAGTGGGACTCAAGATAAAGCATACTGGCAACAGCGTAATCCGAAATATTTTTGAAAAACTTAATTACAATATAGTTAAGGTGGATTGTGTAACGCTTGGACCACTTACCAAAAAGGACTTACCTCGTGGACGCTACCGTCATCTCACCGAACAAGAGGTGAGCCTATTTAGTATGTTGTAGGAAACTCCTTTCTCTTCTGAAGAATAACTCCCAGATAAAAAATCCAAGAACTCCTATATACTCGAGAGATACAAGCCATAATTTTTCAGAAAATTCGTCTATTCCATAGGCTGAATAGCTTATCATAACCAATAAACTCCAAATCACTGGAAATTTATATTTGGTGAAAATCGAAAGCACTAATGGGGTGGCGATATACCATGGATGTACAGTGGTGGATAGTAAAAAGTACAGTGAAATTCCAAAAAGGAGGACGGTGATTAACTGTTGAAGATTTCCATTTCTTCTGAAGAAAGTAAGTATCAATATAAACAGGATGATGACAAGTGGGAGTATTTTGCCCACATCGGCAATAATATTCCATCCAATAGTTTGAAAACCTATCCATCGAATGATATAGTAAACACTGGCATTAAATTCAAAATTTTGGAACCAAAGCGCAATGGTATCTGAGAAATTCGAAATAAATTCTGAAGATAAAAACGGAGCGAAAGTTAAAGCTATAGTGAAGAGTGTAATTATGTAGAACTTTGAAAGCTGTAAAAAGCCTTTTCCTATCGCTTCTTTTTTAACAAAAAATTGAAAAAACATTGGTAATAATAGTAATGGTATAACTTGACAGAAACTGATGCTCCCAGTAAGATTGCCGCCCAAAACCATCGTTCTTGAGATAGTAGATATAGAGACCAAATGACAAAAGAGCATGACTCCTTCAAAATGCAAATTTCCAGTGAGTTCAATAATAATAAATGGATTTAGAAAATACCAGAAAATATTCTGAACAGGAAGCTTTAGCTTTTTCAGTATTTTTTTCCCGAAGTATAAAATACCAATATCAGCTGCAATGATGACGATTCGGATGGCTATAGCAGAACCTAAAATACTCTTCCCCGTAAACAAAGCAGCTACTGCAAAAAATAACTGATTTATAGGCGGATAATTGCTATAGTGACTTCCATTTAATTGCCCCATTCCCGCATAAAGTTCGCTCGCCTGATTCACAACTTCATTTCCAGATTCTAAGTAGACCTCAGGAGTTACTAAGTAGGGATTAATACCTTGAGTGATTAATCGACCATCCCATAGAAATCGATAAAAATCTTGCGATAAATTAGGTATAGATGGTAAGAATAATAAACGAAAAACCACCCCAATTCCAGCCAACATCCAAAAATTCCAACCATAAACTTTGATAAGTTGATAAGTCAAAAAAAACAAAGCTGTTACTAAAGAAATTAGTTTTACAAAATCATGGCGTAGAAGATCGTATGCGAAACTCCAATACAATACCATCCCCAAAAGGGCGAAAAGGAGTGCAATTTTATTTGTTTTAATAAAGTTCAAAAATGTTTTGGCCAATTTATAGATACACTAAATGTATAACGATAATGTTTGTGTAAGATTAGTTGCGTTGTTT
>JAESTG010000122.1 GCA_016763715.1 Flavobacteriaceae bacterium | reverse complement strand
GAAAAGAAGGAAAAATAGTTGCCTATACTCGTTGTTTTGCCCCTGGAATTTACTTTAAAGAAGCCGCAATTGGTAGGGTGGTAGTGTCTAGAAATAAAAGAAAGTATGGTTATGGTCATGTAATAATGAAAGCGTCATTAGAAGCTATAAAAAAGGAATATAATACTGTTGATATAAAATTATCTGCCCAAATGTACCTTAAAAACTTTTATGAGTCACATGGCTTTACTCAAGTAGGCGAGGGGTATTTAGAGGATGGTATTCCACATATAGCAATGATTTTATCTTAACTAAATTGTATTTTTATTTCGACTTCACATTTTTATTAAACGGAATTCCAAGTTGAACCGCTATATTTTCATCATCAGTATGGTCTGCTAGATCTACACCATATTGAATTTTAGAGAGGTCTCCGTAGACAAAGGTTCCAAAAATACGATCCCAAAAAGAGAACATATTACCATAATTACTATCTGTCCAAGGAAGTTTAAAATGGTGGTGGAATTTATGCATGTTTGGAGTAACAATTACAAAACTTAGCCCTTTGTCTAAACGAATAGGTAACGAAATATTAGCATGAGTCCAATAGGTAAAAAGGATGCTTAGTATTCGATAAACAAAGTAAAAAGAAATAGGCATTCCAGTAATCACGACAGCTACTAATGCAAAACTTTCCCGAATCACAAAATCAATTGGATGATGTCGGGTACCAGTTGAGGCATCCACGTTTTTATCGGTGTGGTGAACTATATGGAGACTCCACATTAGGGGCACTTTATGCAGCAAGAAATGAACACCATATTGAGCAATCAAATCTAAAATTAAAATAGCGATTATTAATTCCACCCATACAGGAGCTTCAAATAAGTGTAGTAGGCCAATTTGTGATTCCTGAAGCCACATAAAAACACCAGCCGTTGTGATACCAAATACTGCATTAATAATCATCACGAATAACAACAAAACAAGATTAGTTTTTGCGTGCTTCCATTTTTTATACTTCAGGTGAAAAAGACTATAATATCCTTCCAGTAACCAAAAAATACCTAAGGTGAAAAAAATCCAACCCGCCTTCATCCAAATAGGCATGGTTTCAAAGAAATACAGAAAATCGTTCATATGGGCTGTTGTTTCAAGCTTATTTCAAGATACGTCTATATTTTTTAGAATCGTTAAGTACAGAAACTGCTGCTAAAATTTCAGGGTTGTTGTTTACTTGATAGTCATACAACCCTTGTTTGTAGAAATATCGTTTTAAAATTTCGTCGGAAATGAGCGACATGATTTCTGCTTTTTTCGAAACTAAATCTTTTGCTTTTGCCTTATCTACAGCCACCATCAATGCATTGTAGCTAGCTTCTATTTCGTCTTTTAAATCGTCATCTTCCGAACGACGTAGTGCCTTTTCAAATTCTTTCTCAGTCTGTGTTAGGTATTCAAAATTTTTCCGCTTTAGAAAACCAATAAAATCTTGAAAATTTGAATCCGAAAACTGGAAATTTTTCCAATCGGTCATTTCGTTTTTGTAGTAATATTCTGTGGCATAATCGAAGATTGCGTTATCTTTCAATAAGGCTGTTGTGATAGGGCTAAACTTTGCGGTTTCCAATTCAATATCTGGAAGAATTCCACCACCATCATATACGGTCCGACCGCCTTTTGTTGTAAACTTATTGTATTCCTTAGGCTTTAAACGGATAGGGTCACCATTTTCATCTCTATTCCAATAATCAAGTGCCTGAATACATCTTCCGCTAGGCGTGTAATACCTAGAAATGGTAACTTTCAACTGAGTACCATAAGTTAGTTTTTTTGGACGCTGTACAAGTCCTTTTCCAAAACTACGGGCACCAACAATCACTGCGCGATCCAAATCTTGTAGGCCACCAGAGACAATCTCACTTGCAGAAGCACTTCTTCCGTTCACCAAAACCACTAAAGGAATTTCAGTGTCTACAGGTTCACTACGTGTTTTATAAGTTTTATTATATTTTTCAATGACCGATTTAGTAGTGGTAATCACCTCTCCTTTCGGTACAAAAAGGTTCACGATGCTTATTGCCTCATTAAGTAACCCACCTGGGTTTCCTCTAAGGTCGAGAACAATTTTCGTTGCTCCCAGTTCCTTGAGATCTATTAAGGCCGATTTTGTTTCGATAGTGGTCTTTCTATTAAATTTTGATAACACAATATAACCTATATCACCATGTATTAATTTATAATAAGGGACCGCTTTAATTTCAACTTTTTCTCGGACCAACGTTGTAGTTTCCTTTTTTCCCTGCCGCATGAAAGTTAGTTCAACGGTGCTTCCTGCCGCACCTTTAAGCAAGTCCCCAGCATCATCTTCAAAAGAAGTCAAATCGATCTCTCCTACCTTAATTATTTCGTCACCAGCCCTTAAGCCAGCTTTGTCTGCGGGGTAGCCTTTAAATGGTTCTGTAATTACAATTTTATGATCTAGAGTGCGTACCGAGGCACCAATTCCTGTGTAAGTGCCAGAGTTTTTTATACGAGCATCTTCAACTTCTTGTTCATTCCAATATACTGTATATGGATCTAGATCTGCCAACATTCCTTTAATAGCTTTATCCATTAAGGTTGCGGGTGTATTTTCATCCACATAATTCATATTCAACTCTTTGAACAACGTCGTAAAAATTTCGATTTGTTTGGCAATTTCAAAAAAATCATTTTTAAAGCTTGCAGTTGTAAAGAGGATTACTGCGGCTATGACAGGAATTATTATTTTCTTTTTCATTATTTGGTTTTTTGTGCTTTACGCTTTTTACGCTTCATCCATCGACGTATCAATAGAATGATAATCATCATAAATAATAACAAAGGCCAAAGATAAAGGAGCCCGATAAAGAATACGGATATTCCATCCCAACCTCCACTAAGCGCATTTTTTATTTTTTGACCATAGGAAACAGTAACTCCAGTTTCATGGGTGTATTTATAAAATTGTATGTTAATAGTGCTAAGAGACACCTTATCTTTAAGGTAATTTAGGCGGCCCTGTTTAGCCTCTATCTCTTCTCGAATTTGTGAGAGTTCTCGTTCAATTTCAAGAATTTCCTTAACGTTTCTTGCTTGTGTTAGGAGCTCGAGATATCTCTTTTCTAATTCCCGTTTCGCTTTTAATCGAGCATTTAGATCTACAAATTCTTCGGAAACATCCCTACGAGAAATATCTTTTTGATCGAAGTAATTTACACCTTTGGAGATGTCGTCAATAAATTTTTGAAAGTTCTCCGTGGGTATTCGAATGGTAATATTTCGAAAATATTCATTGTAGTTTTTACCTGAATTATCTGTACTTACAAACCCATTTAAAGCTTTAGTGCTGGCAAGGATCTTTTTATGGGTATTCTCCAAACCCTGTGTTTCAAAACGTAGGTGGGCCGTTTTAATAATTTTTTGATCCTCTTTTTTTAGAGGTGGTGGAACCAACATTTGTTTCACTACAAAGGATTCGTCAGCTAATTCCTCTCCTTCTGTTAAATCTGAAAAGGAATAGAGCGCTCCTAACTTATTAGAGGTAAAATCGTTTGTGTGGGTCGACTCATTTGAACAGGCCATTAAAACCCCAAAAAATAAAAAACATACGTATTTCATAAATTTGTTTTTTTAAGCAGTGCTTTGATTGAGGAGTCTAATTGTGCGTACTGCGGTTTATCTTTACTAATATATAAAAATAAGAACGCAAAATTCCTGCCATTATCGTGGCTTAACAAATGTTTATGAAGGCGGTAGGTCTCGCGCATTTGTCTTTTTACCCGATTTCGGGTAACAGCCAACTTAAAATTGCGTTTGGGAACAGCAAAAGCAGCTTGAGAAATTGTTGCGTTACTAAGGTGTTCAGAATGAGCCTCTTTTAGTGGGACAAAGAACATTTTGACTGGAAATTTTGTGACCGATTTTCCCTCGGAAAATAACTGATCAATAACCTTGCGACTTTTTAGTTTTTCTTGTTTTGAGAATGTAAAGCTCATAAGGTAAAAATAGGTGATTTGGGCGTTTCCACCAAGCGGAAAAGCTTTGTGGTCGGGCTATCCACTATATCTCTCCAAAGCCAGAGGCCTTGGAGAGGATGTCGTTACTATCCCTAACGCAAAAGACCCGTTTCCTTGGAGACGGGTCTTTGCTATATTCTTATTCAGAAAAAAATTATTTTCTAATATAGACGTTGTTTGTATTATCCACATCGGCCATTAGCTTACTTGGATCTATGGTAATCTTGCGTATTGTTTTTCCAGCTGAAGCCTCAAATTGATAGGTAGGATATGCCCAAGCCCAATCTTTTAAAACAGTTCTTAATGTTCTAGGTGCGGAGGTAGGTTTCTCTCCTCGCATCATTTGAAGTGGAATGTAATAATTGGTTGAGGTTCCATCATCAAATTCAACATACAAATCAATTGGCATAGCCACGAGCCCTTTACGTTCAAGAGTTATTGTGCTTTTCCCATTTTCACTTTCCACTCCATTAATAGCGTAATCAATAAAGCCATTTGTATACATAAAGTCAAGCAAATACCAGTCTAATTCTAGCCCTGATACTTTTTCAGCAACACGAATAAAATCATTGGGAGTTGGGTGCTTAAACGCCCAATCTTTAAAATACTGCTTAATCGTAGTTTTTAAATTTTCTTCTCCAATGACGTATCCAAGTTGTGCTAAAAAGACACAGCCCTTACTGTAGGCTGTAATACCGTAAGTTCGGTTGCTTTCATAGCGATCTGCATGAGTTGTTGCAGGAGCTCCTTTTCCGCTTTTGGATAGAAAGGCATTACCTCTGTATGAACCAGCATTCGGGTTCGGAGAGTTTTGCTTCATAGCCTCATTCATAGCTAATGACGAAATGTAAGTTGTAAACCCTTCGTCCATCCATTCGTGTCGTCCTTCATTAGTTGCTAATAAAAACTGAAACCAAGAGTGAGCCATTTCATGAGCGGTTACTCCCACTAAACTTTCAAATTTTCTATTTCCTGTAATAAAAGTAGACATGGCATATTCCATACCACCGTCACCACCTTGTATTACGGAGTATTGTTTATAAGGATAATCACCAATATGTTTATTAAAATATGTTAACAATTCAGCCGTAATAGGCTGAAGTTTCTTCCAGTTTTCAATGATATTTGGATCATTTTTATAATAAAAGTTAAGCGTTACTCCGTTAGGTCCTGGATAAGCATCGTGCACATAGTCTTTGTCGGCCGCCCAACTGAAATCGTGCACATTAGGTGCAACAAAATGCCATGTTTTTTTACCTCTTTTCTTTTCTGGATCACCTTGAAGATATCCTGTACCACCAATTGTGTAATCTTTATCCATAATGATGGTAACATCAAAGTCACCCCAAACGCCATGAAACTCACGAGCTATATATGGGTCTGCATGCCAACCTTGAAAATCATATTCGGCTAATTTTGGATACCATTGGGTCATGGAATATGCAATTCCTTCTTTATTATCCCTTCCGCTTCTTCGAATTTGAGAAGGAACTTGAGCATCCCACTCCATATTAAAAACGGTGCTTTCTCCTGGTAATATTGATTTGGCTAAAGTTGCTTCAAGAATGGTTCCAACCACTTCGTATGTTAGTTTAGCTCCATCTTGCGTTAACGAAAGAGGTTTAATGAATCCAATTTCCGAAGGGCTAAGTTTTGATATGCGATCGCCTACACGAGCGTCTGGATCAATAATGGTTTGAGAACGAACATCCATTTCACTTCCCGGCTGAAAAGCATTAAAATACAGATGATAAAACACACGGTTGAGAACATCTGGAGAATTGTTCGTATAAGTAAGTTGCTGCGTTCCTCTGTACTGACCCTCATCGGCATTCATGTCGATGGTCATTTTGTAATCGACCTTTTGCTGCCAATACGAAGTGCTATTTTGTGCCGTTATAGTTCCGAAGAAAAAGAGGGCGACGATACTTTTAAATAATAAATTCATCTATTTAGACATTTTATCTGCCATAATTAAGGCATTATATAGGTTGACCATTTTACCCGATTTCGAAATGTTTCCGAAGTTATCTTTATGTGATTCGTCACCACCTAAGATAACGGGTGTTTTAGAACTCAACCCACTATTCATTAAAATTTGTTTTACTTGTTTTGCTGAAAGATTTGGGTAGTAAGACCGAATAACGGCTGCTACACCAGCTACGGCAGGAGCCGCCATGGAAGTTCCTTGTAAGTATTCATAAGTATTTAGAGGAGTTGTTGACCAGATTTTAACACCAGGAGCAAACACATCTACATTCGTTTTTCCGAAATTAGAAAAGCTGGCTACCATTTCACTTCCATAGTCATAATTTAAGGCACCAATAGTAATAAATGTATCACTAATTTCAGGGCCAGTCCCTTCTTGATCGTTTGGAAATACTTGGATTCCATCTAAATCAAAACCTTCATTTCCTGCTGCATTTACAATAAGGACATCGTTTTTTGCTGCATAAACAATTGCATCACGAACCCATTGTGGGTGTGGTGAATAATATTTTCCGAAGCTAGTATTAATCACTTTTGCTCCGTTGTCTACTGCATATCGAATTGCGAGAGCAATATCTTTGTCGTATTCGTCACCGTCTGGAACAGCACGAACGACTAAAATTTCTACGTTATTGGCAACACCATTCATTCCGATCCCATTATTTCTTTTGGCGGCAATAATTCCAGCTACGTGAGTACCGTGCATGGCATCTTCTTTTTTTGGATCGGGGCCATCTACGTCTCCGTTTCCATAGTATTTAGAACTGAAATCATCGGGATTATCGTTTAAAGCACTTCTAAAATCACCATCCAAATTGAAATGTGAATCTAAACGCCCCTTATAATAGTCGACTCCACCGCTCAATTGTTTGATTACAGCAGGTATGGTATCTCCAAAATTTAGCATTTGAGTTAGCATTCCTATTTGTTGCTGTTCAGTAGAGCTTGGGTTTTCAATAGCCGCAAGGTCTTCTTTAGAATAATCTTCTTTCCCAAACTTTTTGGTCATAGCGGTATGCGCAGGATTAAGCTGACTTAAAATGCCTTCGTATCTTGTGACAACTCCATTTGCTTCATCCACTTCTTTTTGATATTCGGCAACGGCTTTTTGGTAGATAGCAAAATCAGCTCTATCTGTTGCGCCTATGGAAGATTCACTTTTTCCTTCAAATTTTGGACCTAATTTTTTCATATAACGAACATATTCCATGCTCTCTTTTACGATATCTCCTAGGAAATTCCAACCGTGTATATCGTCTATATATCCGTTATTATCATCGTCTTTTCCGTTGCCAGCAATTTCACCTCTATTGGTCCAGATAACATCTTTTAAATCTTCATGCTCAATGTCTACGCCACTATCAATTACCCCTACAATCACCGTTTTACCTTTTCTGCCTTTTAAAATTTCATTGTATGCTTTATCAATACTCATTCCTGGAATGGTGTCGGTTAAAAGGTCTGTCGCCCCCCAAGATTTCATTTGAGAATCACTTAGCGGAACTGCTTTTAATGGCAATGCATCAATGTTTTCCACGGGAGTTGAAACTATGGGAGCAACACCGCCGCCACAACTTGATAAGACTACAGTAGCTATTGCTTCTAAGGAAGATTTTAAAATTTTCATTCGTATTATTTTAATTAAAAAGTTCATCAAAAGTAAAGGTTTCATCCAAACGGACACCTTTTTCGGTATGTTTTACCGTAATAATTTGGTTATGAGCATCGTGCTCTAAAAATAAATAATAATTTTTGTCTGCGGCTGTTTTAAGAAACTTCTCTTTTTCAGGCAAGGTTAGTAATGGCCTAGTATCGTATCCCATTACAAAAGGAACGGGTAAATGTCCGGCTGTTGGCAATAGGTCGCCCATAAAGACTAAAGTTTTACCCTTAATTTCAACATGAGGAATCATTTGCTTTTCGGTGTGTCCATCTGCAAAGAGGATGCCGAAATCTAATTCTTTTGCATTTGAATAGTCGGTAATTGGGTCTGCTACAAACAATAGTTGACCACTTTTCTGCATGGGCAGGATATTTTCTTTTAGAAACGATGCTTTTTCTCGTCTATTTGGTTCTGTTGCCCATTGCCAGTGGCGTTCATTGCTCCAGAAATGAGCATTTTTAAATGCTGGTTCGTAACCCGTTTGGTCTTTATTCCATTGTACACTTCCACCACAGTGATCGAAGTGAAGATGAGTCATAAAAACATCGGTTATATCATCTCTATGGAAACCGTGTTTTTTTAGTGAGTCATTTATATTGAATTCCCCCCAGCGATAATAATAACCATAAAATTTTTCGCTTTGCTTATTGCCCATTCCAGTATCAATAAGCGTGAGGCGATCCCCGTTTTCAATCAACAAACAACGAGCTGCTATATCTATCATATTATTAGAATCGGCTGGATTGGTTCGTGTCCAAAGGGATTTTGGAACAACGCCAAACATGGCGCCACCATCCAACTTGAAATTCCCAGCCTCAATAGGATATAAATTCATAAGTGTGCAAAATACAAAAACAGGTGGAAACTGTTTAAACTGTTAAGGGTTTATTAAGAAAATAAATAATGGTTTAGGGATTGAAAATGAAAGAAGAGCGAATTTAAGTTTAAATAATGGGTTTTTGGACAAAATATTCTATTCGCCTTAGTAAATAAATTGTGCTATTTTTAGCATATACAAAATATAACTTAACCAACAATCCTTGAAAAAACTAGAACGTAGTCTATCGTTAACCTCAGTAATCGCAATTAGTATTGGTGGGATGTTGGGAAGTGGAATATTCGTGCTTCCAGGGTTGGCGGCGGCAAAAACGGGGTCGTCTGTATGGTTGGCTTATCTTTTGGCGGCTGTATGTATTTTACCCGCAGCTCTTTCTAAGTCTGAGCTCGCTACCGCTATGCCAAAATCTGGAGGAACTTATGTGTATATTGAGCGTGCTTTTGGCCCAATGTTCGGTACTATTGCTGGGATTGGTTTGTGGTTATCTCTATTACTTAAAAGCTCATTTGCACTGGTTGGGTTTGGCGCCTATTTGTCAATTCTTGTAAATATCAATCCAGAATTTACAAAGTACATCGCAGTAGGTTTTTTGGTGCTCATTTTATTTTTAAACATTCTTGGAGTTAAAAAAGTAGGAAAAGTTCAAATTTTCATTGTAACCATTAGTCTTATTAGTTTAACCCTTATTTTGATCTTCGGAATTCCGAAAGTGGATGCAAATCTTTTTGATCCTTTTTTATTGAAGGGTGAGTTAGGTCTCGTTTCTACCATTGCATTTGTTTATATATCCTATGCAGGAGTAACTAAAGTCGCAGCAATTGCTGGAGAAATTAAAAATCCAAACAGAAATTTACCCAGAGCCATGATATTGTCGCTTCTTTTAATGACAGCGATTTATGTGTTTGTAACCTTTGTTTTAGTAGGCAATATTCCATTAAACACACTACAAACAGATATTAGGCCTATATATACAATTGCCGAGATGTTAGGTGGAAAATACGTCGGAATTGTAGCGGCTGTTATTGGGATTATTACCTTAATATCTATGGCTAATTCGGGTGTTTTGGCTTCTTCAAGGTTTCCATTTGCAATGGCTCGGGACAAGTTGCTACCCGATTTTATGAGTAAAATCCATTCGAAATACTTAACTCCTGTTGTAACTATTATTATGACATGTGTTGTAATGGCCTTTGTGATTGTTTTTTTGGACGTAGTAAAAATAGCCAAATTAGCTAGTGCCTTTATGGTAATGATGTTCATTTTAGTGAATACATGTGTCATTATTCTTCGGGAAACTTCTGCCCAATGGTATAACCCTCCGTACCGTTCACCCTTAT
Organism: Flavobacteriaceae bacterium; assembly: GCA_016763715.1. The sequence goes on along the minus strand of JAESTG010000122.1, from coordinate 2,280 downwards.
ACCCTTTTATGCAGCTCTTTGGAATTGTGAGTGGTATTGTGCTTCTTGTGTTTCTTGGTCTTATGCCATTTATTGCTATAGTTGCTATATTTATTCTTGGGGGATTAATTTATTTTTTCTTTGGAAAAAATGCCACTCGGACTGGAGTTTTAAGGCAATATGGGCACCGCCCCGCGCTATACTTATTTTATAAACGTAAAAACAGGAAACAGATAGCACTTCGAAATAGAGATAATACACTATCAGGTAATTTGAATGGAAAACTAGCTTCAAAGGCTGGCGTGGTTGTTCCTTTGCTTGGAAACGAGAAATCTCCAGAAATGCTTGTGGAGATGGCGGCGGCAATTAATAGAACGGAAAAACTTCAAACAGTTAATATTACTGAAGTCCCTAACCAAACCTTTCTTGATGCTCTTATGGAGGATAACCCGAAGGTAACCTCGATTGAAAGAAGGATAAGTCGCTTGGCTAGGGAAAAGAACATCGATTTGGATTTTGAGGCTGCAGTAACCCATGATGTGTCTAAAACAATACACGATTTAAGCGACCAAACCAGTTGCGATTGGTTGGTAATGGGTTGGAACGGAAGGGCTCATAGCGGTATTTTAGTGAGCAACCCTATTGGCTGGTTACTCACACATATTGATTCAGACTTTGCCTTGTTTAAGGATAATGGAGTGCGAAACTTCAGTAAGATTGTACTGGCATTGCGCCCAGGAAGAAAAGATAAAAAGTTTCTAGCTGTAGCAGATAGAATTTGCCAGTTTCACAATGCCTCCTTAACATTACTCCACGTAGTCCCTACAACTATGTCCGAACAAGCCATTGATGAAATGCGAAGCACAAGCACAAAGCTATTACAAAATGTGTTATCCGAAAATGAAGTGATTGTTTTGAAGAGTGATGATTCTATTGAAGCTATTTCTCGTATATCGGCTAGTTATGATTTGCTTATTTTAGGGACTCCACAAAAAGACAATTGGATTAGCGTCTTGTTTGGTACTGGAAAAGATAAATTTACTGAGAAATCGGCATGTTCTGTCCTTCGCTTGACAATGAAAGATAACTAAGATTTAAGATATTATTTACAGATACCACGTGGTTTATTTCTATTTTTAATAAAACTAAAACAACAACACTTGTTAGAACTTGCTGGAATTATCATTTTAGGAATATTAGCTCAATGGGTAGCTTGGAGGTTTAAAATACCAGCCATTTTACCACTCATTTTAATCGGTCTTTTGGTTGGGCCTGTTGCTGCGGAGTTTTTAAGCGAAGATGGAGCCAAATGGATTGAACCAATTTGGAATGGAGAGAAAGGTCTTTTTACTGGAGACAGCCTGTTCTATTTTGTCTCTCTGGCAATTAGTATTATACTATTTGAAGGTGGTCTAACCCTTAAGCTTTCAGAAATAAAAAATGTAGGTCCAGTAATTACTAAGTTGATTACTCTTGGGTCACTAGTTACATTTTTCGGAGCAGCAGTGGGCGCACATTATATCTTTAACTTGAGTTGGGAAATCTCATTTCTGTTTTCTGCACTTATTATAGTGACAGGACCTACGGTTATAACGCCTATTTTAAGGAACATTCCTCTTAAAAAAGATGTCTCGGCCATACTTAAGTGGGAAGGAATTCTAATTGACCCTATTGGGGCATTGGTAGCAGTTTTGGTATTCGAATTTATTAGTGTTGATGCTGGGGGTGAGTTTACAAAAACAGCGCTTGTTGAGTTTGGAAAAATAGTGCTTTTTGGAACTACTTTTGGATTCACTTTTGCACATGCATTAAATTTTTTAATTGTACGAAAATGGGTTCCTCATTATTTACTAAATGTTTTTGCCCTTGCTTCGGTTTTGGGGGTTTTTGTGCTTTCAGATGTCTTTGCTCACGAATCGGGGTTGCTTGCAGTAGTGGTTATGGGGATGGTTTTAGGGAACACCAATTCGGCTTACTTGAAAGAGCTTCTATACTTTAAAGAATCCTTAAGCATATTGTTAATTTCAATCTTGTTTATTCTCCTTTCGGCGAATATTAACATGGAAGAACTGCTCCTTATTTATAATTGGCAAACCGCTGTTTTGTTTGTCATCATCATTTTTATAATACGCCCTTTAGGAGTGTTTTTAAGCACTAATAAATCGAGCCTTAAACTTAATGAAAAGCTATTTATAAGTTGGGTGGACAGCGGTATCAGTCGCGGCACCGAATCGTTGGTGTTCAATGGTCGCGTGCCTGAGAGCGAATTTTCGCGCATGCGTGCGCCCTTTCAGGCGGGCG
>JAESTG010000121.1 GCA_016763715.1 Flavobacteriaceae bacterium | reverse complement strand
TATATAGGCAAACCCAGCATCTTCATTAATAACAATATTATGAGCTCTTCCATCATTACCGCCACCGCCACTGTCTCCAATGAATAAAAATCCATCTTCAGAAAAGTTTCTACTTGCTGCACCAAATGGACTAGTTGAAAGGCCTCTCAAACCAGTAAGGTCAAATATTTGAAGTCCGTCATCGTTGACTTCACTTACTATGTATGCGTGATTGCTATATACTTTAACATCTCTCCATAAGTTTGACCCCCCTGAATGAGAATCTAATCTTCCAAGATACCTTGGGTTTATGGGATCTGAAATATCAACAAATGAAGTACCATTGTCTAGAGCAACTACAGCATATTCTTTTCCGTCCAATGGGTCTGTCCAACCCCAAGAATCTTGAGCTTCGGCAGCGTCCATATTAGCTGCAGAGATATAAGCTTGTAATGTAATTCCATTGCAAGGATAAGTTCCAGCGGCCAAACCACCAGAACATGGTGATTGTGAAAATGCTAAAAACCCATTTAAAAGTAGCAGGAGCAAAAGTATCTTTTTTGTCATAATTGTGTGTGGTTATTATTTTCTTTAATCTATTTATTCTTTAAGGAATGTAAATTCTACAGTACATGGAATAGTATGACCAATATGGCCTCGTCCAGCTCCTGAGTCTCCATTATTTACAAAGTAATTGTTACCAGTAATAATACAATTACTTACTGTAAATGTATACGGTGTGTTAGCAGATAAGTATTCGTAGTATACTAGAGAAGCATAATGAGGTACTGTATTGTCTTCTAAGTCAGGAGATTCTATGCTGTTGAAAGTAGAGTAGGAATGACAATAAAGCCATCCTTCTGAATAATCATAAAATACGGGATCTGGATTAATATCAACTCCCATTCCTGAAAGTTTGAAGAAAAATGCACCTTCCATAGTCGCTAAAGAAATTTCATCCAATGAAGTAAAATCCTCTATAGCACCCGCACCAAAATTCGCTTTTAACTCAATTCGATACGTCCCAGAATAAGTGGGGGTGAATGTCCGACTTGCTAGTCCAGGTAAATCTGCGTCATCCAAAGGGTTTGGGTCTGAATTACCTTCACGAATAATAGTTCGCATGCAGCCACCTGTTTGTTCAAATTTTTCGTAGTCTTCTAAGATAAATTGTGGAGTCCATCTCGAACTGTTCCAAGAATAAATTCCTGGGTAAACATCATCCACTCCATTATTAGAAGCTGTAGTATTATACACCGTAGTTCCTGCTACAAGACTTACGCCGTTTGGGTTTACAACGGGGGCTTCCAAAATAGTACTAGTTAAAACGACTCTAGGAAATATAATTCCCTGAGTTGTACTTTCCACATCTAAAATACCTTCAGGTGTTGCAGTTCCTATACCTACCTGAGCTTGCATAGAATAGTTGAATACCAAACCAGCTACAAAGCTAAAGAACACATATTTTAACTTGAATAGTTTCATGATTGTAATTTTATAATTGGGGGTTTTTATTCGAACACATAGTTGATCTCTATGGAACATTTTATTGAGTTGTTAATGGTTATATATCCTCTCCCATCTTCAGGTGGAGCGACAATTTCATCGCCATCTGCCTCAAAACCAGGGGCTGTTGCTTGGTTAAATGTTAGTGTGAAAGGATAATTGGTGCCAGCGTTCAATGTTTCCTCGAAATCTTCCGCTACTTGATTAAAAAGATTTGTCGATATACGAGCAGATCCTCCATTAAATCCAGTGTCGTTGTTGTAAGAGGAAAATGCACTTAGATCAAATGCATAGGTAGAACCATTAAAAGTAAATTCAAACACACCTTCTTCTTTTGCCATATTAACAAACTGAGCGCCAGAAGGGGTATTTACGCTACCAGCACCATAGTGAACTACTAGATGCACTGCATATTTTCCTGTATAAATTGGAGTAAAACTGTTGCTGTCAAAATTAATACTCTGATCTCCCGATGTTCCATAAGTGGAATCATCTGATCCCGTTCGAACACTAGTGTCTTGTAAAAATAATTTATTGTCTTTACGTTCCCTTTGGGATTGCCATTTGCTTCCCGTCCAAAAGAATATTCCTGGGTAAAGACTGTCGGCACCAGCACTTGTCGTTGTCGTGTTATACACTGTAGTACCAGCCACAATATTAGGGCCATTAGGGTTCACAACAGTTTCTGTACTTGCATCCACTAATGCCACTACAGGAAAGATGACTCCCATAGTTGAGGAAGAAATATCGAGTGCTCCCTTTGGCGAGTTTTGTCCAATTCCAACTTGCGCTAACGAAATGTAGGAAGCAAAGAAAAAGAGCACAAAGCCTAATAGTTTAGTATAGTTTATAGTTTTCATTTTAGTAAATATTTTAGTCTCCAACATATACAAATTCTACAGTACAAGGAATGTCAAATCCAATATGGCCTCGACCATTGCCACTATTGCCATTGTTTTCAAAATCAGGCAGAGTCTCTTGGTCAAATGATAACGTAAAGGATACCGAAGAACTCGCAACTAGGTCTACATATAGAAGAATTGAATATTCTTGCCAAATAGCGAAATAGTTGGTGGCCCCTACGGACGAATCATAGGCGGTAGAAAAGGCATGCGCTGGTATGATATAATCGGTTCCATCAAATCTAAATCTGAATATTCCGTCAGCACGCGCAACATTAAGGTTGCCATCAGAAGAGCTACCAGCATTGGGAACTCTAGCGGTAGCACCACCATAATTTACATCCACTTTAAGCCTGTATTTACCTGTATAAGTAGGCAGAAATGAGCGGTTTGATAATCCGGTAATATTTTGAAACCCTGAATTGGAGCGAGGTCGAAAATCTAATGAAGATTGTTCATAAAGTCGCGACTGATTTCTAGAAAATTCTATATTCCAATTGAAGCCATCCCAAGAATACATGCCAGGTGAAACATCATTGGATCCATTGGAAGTGGTTGCTGTATTGTAAACTACTGTTCCAGTTGGAATTACTGTAACTCCTGATTTTGGGTTCACGACAGGTGCTTGATTATTGGTAGCTTGTAAAGCCACTCTTGGGAGCACTAAACCTTGTGTGGTACTATTAATGTCTAGAGCACCTCTAGGTTGTGTAATATTAATACCTACCTGTGCAAAACAGTTAGAAATTAACAGTAAAAAGGCAAAGAAAAGAACTTTGTCCTTTGTTGTATAGGTTAAAAACATAATCGTTCAATAAATTGGTTAAATCTGGGCTATAGATTTAAAAATCTTAACGCAATATAGACATTAATCGTAATATCTTTGCTTTTTGTCGATAAAATCGAACTGTTCAACTATGTTTTTTGATATGAACCATCATAAACTCCATGAATGAAGTTTAGGTTTTTTTCATAATTTATATGTAACTATAAGTAAATCAATATATTATGATTTT
>JAESTG010000120.1 GCA_016763715.1 Flavobacteriaceae bacterium | reverse complement strand
TGTTCTTTTTTGTACTCTACATACTAAAAAGTATGTATTGTTGATTATCAATGTATTAAGTAATAAATAAAATGAAAAAAAAGCAAAAAGAGTGTCCAGAAGCACCTACTTGCTCTGTTGATTATGCATTTAAACGCATTGGCGGAAAGTATAAGGGTAGAATTTTATGGTATCTACACGAATTTTCAATTCTACGTTATGGAGAATTGAATAGAACAATGCCAGATATTACAACTAAAATGCTAACACAAACTCTCAGAGAATTGGAAACAGATAATTTAATTAATCGAAAAGTGTACCATGAAGTGCCACCGAAAGTTGAATATTCATTAACAGAAGTTGGAAAAGAACTTATTCCATTCATCAGCTACCTTAAAGATTGGGGAGATAAACAGATTGAAAAAGAAACACCTAAAAAACTCTAAAATAAGTACGAAAGCACAACAAAGTGTAAAAACAATAAGGGTTAAGTGCCAAACCCAAAGTTAGTGTATATTAACAAGGTGTACCCGTTTTCGGTCAAGTACGGAACTATTTTAGTACTCTTTCCATGAAAGCTCTAATTTTTTCTAGATTTTGTATTGTCTGAATTAATTGGGTTTTCATATCAGATGTACTTGATTTTCCTTCGGCATCAATTGCTGTCTGACCAGAAACATAAAGTGTTCCTTCTGCTTGTTTTACTTCAACAGCTTGTACATAGCCTCTTTCATTTTGCCATTTCCATGGGTTAATTGTTCGTTTTCCCATAATTTTATATTTATTTTATTGTGATTAATTATTGTGTAGCCCCTCCGTTAACCAACAGATGTTGCCCATTTACAAATGAGGATAGATCACTAGCAAAGAATTCTGCAACGTTTGCCACATCTTCGACCTCTGCAAGTCTTTTCATTGGGCAACTGTTTATTAATGATTTTCTCAATTCAGCATAGTTCCCTTCTTCTGCAAAAATGCCGGCATTATCTACCGCAAATGGAATAATTGAATTAACGGTAACTCCTTTATGACCGATTTCTTTTGAAAGCACATCGACCATATATTTTGGTGTTGTTTTACTTCCTCCATAAACAGCCATTCCCGGAACAGGAAATACCGTTGTACTGGAAGCTATATAGATAATACGACCGTTGTTTTCAATATGTTTGGCTGCTTGCTGCATCGTAAAATATGCCCCTTTGGCATTGACAGAGAATAATTTATCATATTGTTCTTCAGTAAAATCGACTACTGGTGTTTCAACCATTTCAATACCTGCATTGGCAACAACAATATCTATTTTTCCGAATTTTTGTTTCGCTTCACTAAAAAGTCGTTCAATATCTACTACTTTACCAACATCAGCTTGTATAGAAATAACACGAGCTCCCATAGCCTTAATATTTCCTTCTACCTCATTTGCAGAGACTTCATCCTTAGAGTAATTCAATACTATATCTGCACCCAAAGCGGCATATCTTTCCGCTATTGCTTTTCCAAGCCCTCTTCCTGAACCTGTTATTATGGCAACTTTATTTCTTAAAGTATTCATGCTATTATTTTATTGTTTTGATTTTTTTTGAAATTATATTTTCGGCAGTACTATTTATGAATGCAAAGCAAAATCCAGCTAGTATTGGAACGAATAGGCTTAATATTGGTTTAACTTCTAAGGACGGATGAACTCCAAAGAAAATAATTAACCCAATAAACCATGCAGGGATATTGCTTAATAGTTTAATTTTTGATACATACGGCAAGGAAGCAATAAATACAAATACAGCTAAAGGAAACCCTATAGCTCCTAAATTAGTAGTAAGTGTAGTACCTAAAACCTGTATTACAATTCCCATGACTATACCTGCAGTAATAGGTAGTAATGATTTAATTGATGGTTTTAACGATTTGCCAAATAGGTAATAACTAACCCACGCTAAGAATAATACCCAACTTGGTAAATGGAATGAAAATGATATAAATACGGCGAGTGCTCCGCAAGCACCCATTATTATTGCGGTTAAAAATTGTTTCATAATGATTTGTGTTTAGTTATGCCATCGCACCATTTGCACCTATGCTTTGACCAGAAATCCATTTGGCATCATCACTAGCCAAATAAACTATTACTTTGGCAATGTCGGCTGGCGTTCCTAATCGTTTGAAAGCATTGGTACTTGCCAGTTGCGTAATTAATTCTTCAGATTTCCCTTTTAAGAACAAATCTGTACTTGTTGGTCCAGGTAATACACAATTAACGTTAATACCTCTACAGCCAACTTCTTTGGCAAACACTCGGCTCATCTGCTCTACAGCTGCTTTACTGGCAGAATAGATACCGTAAGTCAGGAAAATTGTACGGGTAACAGTAGATGAAAGGTTGATGATACTTCCGTTATCTGCTAATTTGGTTGATGCTTCGCGCAGTGTATTAAATACTCCTTTTACGTTGATATTCATTTGTTTTTCAAACAAATCATCTGTAGTGTCCTTAATGAAAGCGTTAAGCATCACGCCTGCATTGTTTACCAGAATATCAATCGTACCAAAATGTGCTTTTGCTTCGTCAAACAAACGAGCTACATCTTCCGATTTGCTAACATCTGCTTGTATGCTTATGGCTTCACCACCAGCTTTACTAATTTCATCTACAACAGTATCAGCTGACACCTTGTTGCCTGAATAATTGACAACAACTTTAGCTCCTTTTTTTGCTAATGTTTTTGCTATTTCTGCACCTATACCTCTAGATGAACCAGTAACTATTGCTACTTTTTGATTTAAATTGCTCATAATTCTTTGTCTTTAAAATTAATAGTACAAAGATTGTGTACGAACAGTTCAAAGAACGTACACGTATAAAAGCAAAAGATGTAAATTTCTAATATTTGCTAATTGAAGTAGGATTTTCTATACTTCGCAGGACTTTCTAAAGTGTGTTTCTTGAAATAATTACTGAAATGTGAGGCTTCTAAAAAACCAAGTTTATGGGCAATTTCTTTTATGGTCAATTCCTGATTTTGCAGCATAACTTTAGCTTCGATAATGGTTTTTTCTGAAACCCATGTACTAATTGATTTTCCTGTCTTGCTGCTAATAACAGTTGATAAGTAATTAACGTGAAGAAATTGCATATCTGCATAATCCTGAACTCTTAATTGTTTTTCAGTAGTACCATTTACCAATTCTCTAAAGTGATTTTCTAAGTTTCGTTTAAAAGATTTTACTATCTGAGAACTTCTATTTCCTTCATATATAGGGTTGTAATC
>JAESTG010000119.1 GCA_016763715.1 Flavobacteriaceae bacterium | reverse complement strand
TGAATAGGCAATAGCATTTGTAAACTAATGACCGTAACTGATCTTCCGATTATCGAAAATCACTCATAGCAATTTATTAATATGATTTGAATACTTCGTATTACGTTAAAATTTGTAACTTAACATACTAATTTTAAAACAACATAAAATGGTTAAAGCAAAATATCAAGCCGTCTTAACATTGGGAGAACAATTAAAAATTCAAGACGGAGATGTAAAAGAAGAAAATGGCGTATTACATGTTAATGGAACTGCGGCAAATCAATACGATAAAAATTTACTTTGGAATGCTATTAAAACGGCTGGTGGTGAAGAACCAACCGATATTATTGCTGATATTAAAGTAGCGGACACCTCTCTTTATGCAAAGCATGTAGTAGAAAGTGGAGATTCATTAAGCAGAATTGCGAAGCACTACTATGGTGAGGCAATGAAATACACTGCTATTTTTGATGCAAATCGCAACCTCTTGGACAATCCAGATGTTATTCATCCAGGTCAAGAATTGGTGATTCCAAATCTATAAAACGATTTTAATTAATAGGAAGTCCGCTACCCTATAAATCTGGGTAGCGGATTTTTTATATCCTCAACTCTTGGAGATTTTCACCAATATATCGCCGTGGCTCCTTATTGGGCTCTTTTTTTAGGTGCTACTACATTTACACTTTCTACAATTAGTGGTGGTGGCGGAGCACTTTTGCAAATTCCAATACTTAACTTTATAATTGGAACTTCTCAGGCTGGACCCGTCATTAATTTGGGAGCATTTATAAGTCGACCCACACGAATCCTTATATTTTGGAAGCACATTAATTGGAAGGTCTTTTGGTATTTTGTGCCTTCCGCCATGATTGGAGCTTTGTTAGCATCTTGGTTGTTTTCCGAAGTGAAAATTTATTGGATTCAATTATTCGTCGGTCTCTTTTTAGTAAGCACCTTTTTTCAGTATCGCTTCGGGAAAAAAGACCGATCATTTTCAGTAAAGCCATGGTATTTCATTCCATTGGGATTTATTGTATCCATCATAGGAACCTTTACTGGTGGTATGGGACCAGTACTTAATCCCTTCCTTATTAATATAGGTATAGACAAAGAAGAGCTTATTGGAACCAAAGCAGCACAATCCTTCTTTTTGGGACTGGCGCAGGTTAGTGGCTATGTGTTTTTTGGCCTACTTACCCCCTTACTTTGGGCCTATGGAATTGCGCTAGGCCTTGGTGCCATTCTAGGTAATTTCGTGGGCAAATGGCTTCTAAAACGTATGAGTAAACTAGCCTTCCGAAAATGGCTTATTTCTATTATGGTAATTAGCGGATTGGCATTGGTGGTGAGTGCTATTATTGAGCTAGTCTGATATTGGTGGTATTAATCTCTAATTTTAACCAAACTAATCAAGTAAAATAGTACTACTCATTGAAAAAATATCCATTCGGAAAGCCTGTGGACATTAAAGCTTGGTTATTTTTCACCCCATCTATGGTTCATATTGATAAGTGCTGGGCTTCTTCTTCCCCTAGTTGGTTGGGTTGAGGTTTATTTTTTCTTGGGATAGTGTGGTTGAGTCACACATCAATTCAAAAGCACCACAACGTTCCATTAGGTAACATTGCATACAAAATATGGCCTAAAAGTGGCTAAAATCAAAATGACTACCTTTAATCCCACTCCCCTATAAACTAAAAACAAGCAACTACAACATACTAAATACGTGACAGTTATGAGTAATAATTACCCAACTTAAAACAAATATTATGAAACTTACTTTACTCCTTATTATTTATCATAACATCGCAAATTGATATTTATAGCCAGCAAGATAGTCTGTTATCAAGAAATCAAATAGAAACTAACAAAGAAATTGCACGTAACTTTTATCAAGATCTTTGGTTTACTAATAATACAGAAAAATATAAAGAATATATGGCTGATGAATATGTAGTTCACGACATATTTGAAAGAAAAAACCTGACTGAACCAGCGATTGAGCAAAAAAATATTGCAGATATGTTCTGGAAAAATGGAGAATTGAATGGGAAAATTGATTATCAGATTGCTGAAGGAGATTTAGTTGCTACCAGATGGCAAGCATCTCTTAAGCCTAATACTTTATTTGGAAGAATTTTAGGAATGGAAAAACTTGCGATTATAAATGTTTTTCGAATTAAAGATGGGAAAATCGTTGAAATTTGGAATCACAGACATGATATTAAAACTAACCAAACTCTAAAGTTTGTTATTAAGGGGCTTTTAATTGGTTTGATGATTGCACTAATTCCAACTTTTATTGCTTTTCGATTAAGAAAAAAATTAAAAGCAATACAAAAACAGTAAAAAGAAGAATTTGAGAAATACAACGATAAACTAAAAATACGATGTGACCTTCAACGAGTACAACCAGAGTCAGCAGGATATATTGTTGATGAAAATGCGCCCTATAATCCACTAATATAACCCCCATACACATCTTTAAACTGAAGGCCATCACTTAGGTTGTACTTACTTAACTTTTTATTTTCTACCAAAGCCCAGAGCACAAACTCTTTAAAGAAGTAACTATCTTCTTCGGAAACATCTGGAACGTTTTTAGCTAACAAGGTGTTTAAGGGTGCTATTCCGTCTAACTTCTCTTTGTATTCTACGTCCGTATCAGAATCCAAAAGTTCAAACTCGCTTTGACTAAAAAACCAAGAAACTATTTCATCATACGGGTCTATATCACTGTTTCTTTGTAGCTTTTCTATCTTCGGAAAGTAATGTTCAAATTCTGTTTTCACGGCATCGGCTATCAATTGTAGCGCGACAGCTGCAGTTCCTTCCTGCTCTCCTTCGTAGACCAATTCAACTTTACCCGTAATTGCAGGGATAATCCCCATAAAGTCTCCTAAACGTACCGACGTCGTAGTCTCACCATTTTGTATGGCTCGTCTTTCGGCAGTGCTTAATAAATTCTGAAAAGCAGTGATACTAAGACGTGCGCTCACTCCACTTTTTGCATCGATAAATTCGCTCTCTCGAGCTTCAAAAACTAATTTGCTCAAGGATGTTTTTAGCTAATTCAGGAACATAAATATGCTGTTTTTCCAAACTAGCAGCAGCGGTTTCCTGAGCTGTAATTGTTCGGGCAATTTCCAAACTATCAGGATAATGTGTTAATATCTGTGACCCAATTCTATCTTTTAAAGGAGTCACAATACTACCTCGATTGGTATAATCTTCAGGGTTGGCAGTAAACACAAACTGAATATCCAAAGGTAATCTCAATTTGAATCCTCTAATTTGCACATCTCCTTCCTGCAAAATATTAAAAAGCGCCACTTGAATACGGGCTTGAAGATCTGGCAATTCATTAATAACAAAAATACTACGATTGGCACGAGGTATCATTCCAAAATGTATCACTCTATCATCTGCATAGGTCAATTTTAAATGTGCTGCTTTTATAGGATCAACGTCGCCTATTAAATCGGCAACCGTTACATCTGGTGTTGCTAACTTCTCGGCAAAACGATCATTGCGATGGAGCCACTCAATAGGAGTTTCGTCTCCTTTTTCAGCTAACAGTTCTCTGGCATATCGTGAAATAGGCATGAAGGGATCGTCATTAATCTCACTTCCAGTTACTACTGGGATATATTCATCCAATAACGAAACCATTTGACGTGCTAAACGTGTTTTTGCCTGTCCGCGTAAGCCCAATAGGTTGATATTATGTTTTGATAAAATAGCTCGTTCCAATTCAGGAATCACTGTATATTCGTAACCATGAATACCTTCAAAAACAGTTTCTTTTTTCATTAATTTCTGAAGCAGATTTCGACGTAATTCTTCCTTAATCGTTTGGTATTCGAAACCAGATTTTTTTAATTGCCCAAAGGTTTTGATGTTTTCTGTTTTCATAAGTTATTTTCGTTCAGTCATTTTAAAATGGTGCTTTGTATAAAGTTTAGCGTATTCTTTTCTTTCTATTTGTTTCATAGTCGGTGAAAATTATTTCTCCCAACCCTTGTAAACCAGTATAAAAAGCCTTCCCTTGATTTGCTTCCGTAAAATTATCTACAAATTGCTGTAGATATGGATCGCTTGCAATCATAAAAGTAGTAATTGGAATATGCAATTTTCTCGCTTGCCGTGCCATGGTGTAACATTTGCTCACAATATGTGGATCTAGGCCTGCACTATTTTTATAGTAGGTACCGTCGGATAATTGTATGCAACTAGGCTTCCCATCGGTAATCATAAAAATCTGTTTGTTGGTGTTTCGCTTTCGCCTCAATAAATCCATTGCCAATTGCAACCCAGCCACTGTATTTGTGTGATATGGTCCCACCTTCAAATAAGGTAAATCCTTAATTTTAATAGGCCATGCATCATTTCCGAAGACCAAAATATCCAACGTGTCTTTTGGATACCGAGTTGTAATTAATTCACTAAGAGCCATCGCCACTTTCTTTGCAGGGGTAATTCGATCCTCTCCGTATAAAATCATAGAGTGACTTATATCTATCATCAACACCGTACTCATTTGGGCCTTAAACATGGTTTCTTCAACCACCAAGTCATTTTCTACTAAATGAAAATCTTCGATACCATGATTAATCTGAGCATTCTTAATACTCTCGGTCATCGAAATTCTTTCAAGTGCATCTCCAAATTGGTAGTTACGGTATTCACCAGATTGTTCATCTCCTCTGCCTGTATGCTTGGTTTTGTGATTTCCAGCTCCGCTTCTTTTCAGTTTTCCAAAAATTTGATCCAACGCTCTTTTCCGAAGAGAACGTTCAAGTTTTTCAGTAATTTTGGTACTTCC
>JAESTG010000118.1 GCA_016763715.1 Flavobacteriaceae bacterium | reverse complement strand
TGAGCTCAATAACTGTTTTTGTTCTGTCCCGATAGGTATCTTTAGGACGGAAACTTCTTCAGTAAGATTGAGATTGAGTAATCCCGCGATAGTATTAACCGCTTCAACACTAGATAATTTTGGTGCTGTAGGCGTGTTTTGGGTCTTTGAGATTAAATTGGAAATGAAGTTATTCTGAAACTTTAAAACCTCGTTACCTTCAACAATGTGCAGGTTGAAGTCGGTGTTACATATCTCCAGTTCTTTATACATTTGCACTCCATAAACATGAGTGATTTTGCTTTTATCTCCTTCATAAGATTGGTATATTTTCCATTCTTTTAGATCATCTTCAGTAAGGTTAAACGTATCTGCACTTTGATGGAGATATGCTTTAACCAGTTGCTCTGTTGTTTGAGAAAATGAATTATTTATAACAAACAAGCAACAAATAATTGTTGAGTATTGTATGATTCTTTTCATAGTTAAAAAATTAGTAGTTAATATTCCGTTTAGAGTGACTTACTAATTCTTTTTAACTATGGCCGAAAGTTCTTCAATCATACTTTTTTGAGCGACTATTTCTTGTTGTTGTTTACTTAACATCCGCTGTTGTTGTTGCATAGCGTTAACCAGAATAGGAATTAATTCGACATAATTAACAGCATTAATTTCATTCCCTCCAGTGATACTTGGAGATACGATGTTTGGAAAAATTTGTGCTACCTCACGCGCAAGGAAACCATAATGTCTTAATGGGTCATCATCATTTCCTCCATTGTCTCCCTCCATGGTCGCTCTCTTAGTTTCATCCTCTTCGTCTGTTGGAGAGGCTTCTCCTAAGTTAATTGACTGATCGTAATTATATGTATCAGGGTTTAACAACATGAGTTGCTCCACACCTTCTTCCATTCGTTCGATGTCCTTTTTTAATTTTTCATCACTCCAAGTGAAATATCCATTAGACACAACATATCCACTTACTTGTAGTTTTAAGATAGACCAAGCCCAAGGATTCATATTAATACCTACATTTCCATTATCTCTAATGAACATTTTATAATTTCCAAAATTGGATGATGGCCATGGCTTCCAGAAGTTTAATCCGCCATTCCATCTTTCGATAGACCAAGCACCATTATTTGGCGAGGAGAGTCCGTCACCAAAGGTTAAAAATCGATAGTCATCAAAACCAAGCTGAACGGCATTATTAGTTCCATTGATTCGAAAGACACCTTGTGCCTCCATAGCAAAACTGAATAGAATGCAAACTGATAAAATGATAAATTTTTTCATGATTATATAGTTAAAAATGTTAATAATATGTTGAATATAAGCATAGTATAAACTTTTTTGTGTTGGATAACCCTTACTCTTTTTATGGAAAAATTAAAGTTGGATGAAGGTTTAGTGTATCTGCAACCCTGAAGAAAGATTCTTCTATTTGTAAACTGATATAGTGATTTAGTATCCTTGACTCGAAGACTCAGTTTGGGTTAATCTAAGTTTTCAAGTTTTCTTTTAGGAAAAGTTGTCGAACCACTTTTTTGGACGAATTGGCTTCTCGTCAAAGAATAAGGCTAATTAATTAAAAACAGAAAACCCAACCTATTTCTAGATTAGGTTTCAATTTCTGCGCCCCCTATTAGCTTCATTTCTATGTGATTATTCCTTTTCATCCGATATCGGGAGCCCCTAATTTGACCTATTACCGAATCAATACGCCCTTAATTTATTGATAGAGTTTATTCCCTGTTCTATATTTTCCTTTTGTACACGGACAGTCACTCAATGCTTGTAGTAAATCAAACCCAATAGTAACGGCATGCGTACCGCTATTATACCCAGTTAAATCGTTCAGCGTTATTTGGTAAGCATAGGAGATATAGAAGATAGATTTTTTAAGACCCGCCATGGGGCCAATATTTAAAGGCAACATAATCTGGTCATTCAAAAAACGAACGGAGCCTCCTACCCAATAGAAATCATTATTTCCATTGTATTTTCTATACTTAAAATTTAAATCGGTACTTGATCTTCCATCACTTGCAAATAACTGAAAATAAGCAGAGGGTTCAATTTCAGAATTGTTGGAACTCTTTATAGTGTAACCTGAATATAATTGAAGGTTGAGAAGTGATTGCGGTTCTCCGTCCGTAAAAGACTCTATATCCTTTTGCAAAATATTATTTGCATTGGCACTAAACCAAAAATCACCAATTCTATAAAGGGCACCTACGTCGAAGTTGTGATTTGATACCGAGCGATCATCGGTAACAAATGGATCTATGTTTGGGTTTTCATAGGTTGTATTAAAATCTTCAATAGCAATCCTAAAACTATTGATGTTATGACAAACCAAAAGATAAATACTGCTGTGACTTATAGTCTAAAATAAGGTGATGCGCAAAAGAAAATTTTATTCCTTGTTGGCGCGTATTCCCATTTCTATCACCATAGGCAGATATTCCAGCACCAGAACGATTTCCTAATCTAATATCTGCATACATCGCTAGGTTTTGTGGTGCGTTTTTTATCCCCACCCATTGTGTTAATCCATTGGCTCTAACTCTGAAATTATCGCCAATTCCAGCAAAAGTAGGAGATATAACAAAATCATTATCTGCCAAATATTGCGTAAACACAGGCAAGTTAAGTTCTTGACCGTAGCTCTGGGCTACTAGTATTATGAGTAGGTATCGTAGTATTTTTTTCATAGGACTAAGTTTAGGGTGACGATTAAGTTCATAGGGGGCTTTATTATCTGTACAGCGTAAAATGGCCTACAAAATCACGTATTTCACCGCTTCTATCGGTTTCAACAATAAACCAATAATCTCCAGAAGGCAGCTCAGTGTTATTATAGGTTCCATCCCATTTCTCGCCAGCGCGTAAGGTGATAACTTTACGTCCATAGCGATCATAAATGGAGAATACAAGATTCGGGTAATTTGGAGCGCATCCTATGGTCCAGCCATCTTGTACGCCATCACCGTTGGGTGTAAAATAATTGGGAATACATATATCGATAAAATCTTTTTCAATTAGGGCAACAGCCATACAGCCATTACTATCTGTTACTATAACTTCAAAGGTTCCAGATTCGGTGATTATAAATACATTTGTGCTGCCAAAATCAACACCATTGAAAGTGTAAACATAATCTCCCGTACCGCCAGATGGAAAGGCTATGATTTCATTTAGGTCGCCTTCGACTAGGGAGAGCCCGACAGCAGTAAATGCTTCAATATCAAAAAACTCCGTAATTTTAATACAACCATTTGTGTGTCTTACGGTGATATAATTATCTATACTCGGAGGTAAGTTGGTAAACACATTGCTGGATTGGTAAGGCCCCTCGTTTAATGAATAGTCCAATTGTGAGGTGTCAACAAGAGTCTCATCTACAGTTACGGTAACTGAATTAATGGATACATTATCAATACATAAGATTTCTACATCAGCAATTGGTTCTATAAATGCCGATTCAGGAAAAGCAATGTTCCATTCAGACTCACATCCTGCACTATCACGAACGTAGACAATATGATCTCCGCCACTTAAGTTGTTAAAATCAAATATAGTTTGGTCTGGATCTCCTGTAGTATAAGGTCCATTATAATCATCTAAACTTACACTATACGGAAGGGTTCCTCCTTCAATATCTATGCTAAAAAAGCCATCTTGATCTCCTTCACAAATTTCAGGAAAAATAGAGTTAGGAACGATTAAAATTAAAACGGCTGGCGGTTCTTCAACTTCAAAACTGAATGTTAAAAAACAGCCGAGTTCATCTTGAACTATTGCATCGTAAACCCCAGGAGTGAGATTTTCGAAGATGTGCGTTTCAAAAAATTGATCTAAGTTAGGTGAAATCGCATATAGAATAATACCAGATCCGCCATTAGCTATTATTTCCAATCTACCGTTATTATCGCCATGGCATAGCACATTTGTAACTTCAAAAGTGACCTCTAGCGAAGTGTCTGGTTCTGTAATAGTAATTACTTCTGAAGTAGCTAAACAATCACCACTTTCAACATAGACTACATAACTACCTATGGTTAATCCTGTAAATACACCAGGACTGTTTTGATCAGCAGGAATTGTGTTTCCAAATGTATCCTGCAAAATATAGATGTAATCACCAACTCCTCCAGTTGCTGTTGCAACTATAACTCCTGTATTATCACCAGTACAGTTTATCTGCGGATTGATAGAAAGTAACTCTATCTCTAAATCGGGAAGTATATCTATAGTGATTTCATTGGAAACATTGGCAATACACCCATTAACATCCCTAACATAATAATTATAAGTCCCTGGAGAAACAGAAAATGTTATCGAAGTTGTAAATGTTCCTAATACCATGGTGAAATCTATGGTGTCACTGTACTCATAAATCCCTGTTCCACCGAACGCACTCAACATAAGTTCTGCTTCTATTAAACAAGTAGGTGTCGTGTTGGCTACCAAACTTGCAATGATTTGATCTGGTTCGTCAATGGTAACTGGTAATGAAACAAATATGCAATTAAACCCATCGGTAATAGTTACCGAATAGACCCCAGCACCTAATTCTTCAAATATGTTTGAAGACTGAGGTCCTGAGCTTGAAGGTACTGGCAAAATGGTGTTTAGCGTATAGCTATAATTGCCTACTTGCCCGCCTGTTACATTAAGAGCAGTTATTGATGCATTGTGATCGTTAAAACACGTTAACAGGGTAGTGCTAGGAACGAATTCAGCATTAATAGGATCTGGTTCCATAAGTGTAATCGTATCTGTCTCAATACATCCATTTGCGTCTCTAGCATTTACCGTATAGGTTCCAGCACTAAGGTTCATAAATACATTATTGGGTGAATAGGGAACGGTGGCATCTCCTGTTAGTTCATATTCATAAGGATTCGTCCCGCCACTTGCTATTGCTGTAATTACACCTTGGTTATTGTCACAGGTTACGTTGGACGTTTCAGAAATCTCTAATGCTAATTCGGTGGGTGATTCAACGGTTACAACATTTGAAGTTGTTGAACAAAAAGGTGTTTCAAGTTCTACAATTTCTACGGAATAACTACCAGAAGGTAATCCAGTAATAAACTGAGGATTCGTTGATGTATTGGCCGTAACTGGGCCTCCAATGGGTGTGCCTAATCCATCCAATAGTTGGTATGTATATGCGCCACTATATCCAGTAATGGTTAGTGCTAATTCGCCATTGGAGTCTCCAAAACATTCGTTTTGTTCGGTGACGGTTAATACAGCATCAATTTCATCAAAAGGAGGAACTATAAATGGGTCGGTTAAAAAATAGCAATCGGTATCCAAATCATTTACTTGATAATAGTAGGTGCCTGGTCCTGGTATATCAAAAGTGTTGGAAGTTTGTGGAACACCATCCGGTAATAGTTGGTACTCGAAATTACCCGAGCCACCAATTACGTTTATGGACACAGATCCTGTTTGGTTACAGTCTATCGGTGTAACAGTAGTAACTGCAGCAGCGGTAATGGTGGGTAAAGGATCTAAATTCAGCGTATTTGTTGCGATACAAATATTCGCATCTTTAACATATATTGTTATAAGTTGAGTTACTCCTGTGTCAAGAACTTCAAACACATTGGTATTAAAATAGTTAATCCCATCGATACTGTAAGAATAGGGGGCTGTACCTCCCGATTCGGTAATAGTTATTACAGATGTAGTTGTAGTATTATTGGCCGTACAGGCAAAGGGCGTTGCGGTTCCTGTCACTTCTAATAGTAATGGTTCACTAATAGTTACATCTGCTGTGGCAACACAACCTCTTCCTGAAGTTACTCGCACGGTATAAGTAGCCGCAGGCAATCCTACGAAAATAGGATTGGTTTGAGGAGCTATTATAATTGGGGCAATAATTTCGTAAGTATAAATTGGATTGTCATTGCCAGGAAGTAATTCAACGACAATTTGACCGTCATTACCTCCTTGACAACCTACGTTAGTTACTTCAGTATCGAAAGTAACAGGTATGGCATTATCTAAGGTAACCGAAATGTCTTCAGTACATAGAGTAACAGTATCGGTAACCGTCACGATATAGGTTCCCGAAGGAACTCCAGAAAATACATTTCCAGTCAATACTATGGAAGGTGGATTAGGGCTAATTGCATATGCATAGTTACCAGTACCTCCAGTTGCCGTGACTGTGATTTCCCCATCATCATCTTCACAACTCGGCAACGTTGTAATTGAAGAAGTTAATCCTAAAGGGGGTTCGATATTGACTATTACTAGATTTCCACATCCATAAACATCATTCACTTCAATCGTATGAGTTCCTGAGGATAAATTAGATATTGTAAATGGGAAGGTCTGGTTCTGAAAACCACCACCATCAATACTAACACTATAGGGTGGTGTTCCGGGTGTTGTTAAGGTTACATCTATCTCAAATTGTCCTTGCACAGTTGAGCATTGATTTGTTGTTAAGGCGTCAATTACGGGTTCAGGATCCATACCTACTACTTGTTCAGGACTTGTAATAATACATTCATACGCATCCATCACGTGAACATAATAGTTCCCAGCGTCAACATTGAACGTGCTTAGAGTATTCCAAGAAGGATCTGTTGGAGCAGGTGCCCCAGGAGTGGTTGTTATTTGGTATAAATAGGGTGCTGTTCCATTTTGTGCTATGGCACTAATTACTCCTGAGTTTGCATTACAATTTGCATTTTGGTCCACCGAAGTCGTTAAACTTAATAAAATGGTAGATTCAGTAATGGTAAATGGTGCTGTCACCACTCCACAACCCGCATTAGGGCCAGTAGTTTCTTCTATCAATACGAAATAGTTGCCAAAAGGTAGTGGACCCAAATCTGAGACAGTCAATGAACCTCCAGCTGGGACTATGCCAGTTCCTGAGATCCCTGTTGTTATTAAAGTTAGGGAGTCAAAAATTTCATAGTTTACGTTTACTGGCGCAGCATATATGCTATTTACCGTAAAGGATACATCTCCATCTGCACTACCGGTACAGGTAATGTTATCTGAGCTAACGGCCGTCAGACTTAGCATAGAGTTGGTTGGTATAGGCGTTGTGGCGGGTTCATAATAACTACAGTTAGTAGATTCATCATACACTATAAAAGTATAGGTGATACCTGGCGTTAAGCCATTAAATGTAGCAGACTGACTTCCAGGAATATCTTCTGGTATCCAGGACCCAACAGGGTTGGGATACACAGAAATAGGTCCTTGATAAATAGTAAACCAAAACGGGCCAGTACTTCCTAAAATTGAACTTACGGTGACAACTGCTTGACCACCCGTTGCACAATTGACTGTGGTCGACACGTCAATATCTAGATTGTCTGGGGGAGAGGCTATCAATACATCTTGAAAGAGTACAGAACATCCATTGGAATCGATCACGTTGATTTCATATAGACCAAAGTCAACGACATCAAAAGTAATCGGAACTGTTCCTGATGTATTTAATTCAGAATTTGAATATCCGTTAGAACTTGTTACAAAATAATCGTAGGGAGCCACACCACCTATAACACTATTAATTATGATTGATCCCAAATTGGTGCCAGTGGGTCCGCAGGTAATATCGGTCGTAGTGAAATCTACCATAATAGGATCTGGTTCACTGATAACAATAGTCTCAGAATCCGAACATGAATTGGCATCGGTAAGGGTTACGGTATATACCCCAGCTGGCAATCCCGAAGATTGAGTTCCATAATCGGTGCTAGAGGTATCGTTATAGACATTAATTAGAAACGGGGGCGTACCTACCGTAGGGTCAAAAGTTATATCAATAGCTCCATTTTGATCACCGTTACACAAAATTGGTTGTGATTGAGTAACAAGATCTAACAGAGGTGGTGAAATAGGATTAATAGTGATTAAAGGTGATGTAGCAGTACATCCAATGGCATCGGTTATTTCAAATTGATAGGTTCCAGCTGTTGCGGTAGTGTAAGTGAAGGGAGAACCTGTTGCGCCCAATGGGTTAAAAACGCCACCGTCAATAGCAACTGCATAACTATAGGGAGCTGTTCCTCCGACAATGGTTCCTGTTATTTCTGCATCTGGTGAAGTAGTACAATCTATACCACCCGTTACAACGGCATCGACCAACAATTGTGGGGCAATAATTTCTACAGGCAATATGGTTTCACAACCAAAAGAGTCTCTTACCGTAATGATGTAATTGCCTGGCCCTAAGTTTGAAAATACGTTACTCGACTGAAAAGGGCCTCCATTAATGCTGAATTCAAAGGGTGCTTCACCAGAAGTGACATCAATAATTATCGTTGCATTATTTCCTGTGTCATAGCAAAGATCTGATGTTGCACTAATAGTTGCAACAGGCGGATTAGGAATGGTGAGCGTAAATGTATCCGTAATTACACAACCATTAGCGTCTTCAACAGAAATTAAGTAACCTCCAGATTGAGTTAAGTTTATAAATGTATTACTTGATTGTGTGGGTAAGATTGTTGTATTAGGTAGTGTTAGGGTATAGTTATATCCTCCCCAGCCACCAGAAGCATTAATAGTTGCACTACCACTTGAAATACAGGTAATTGGAGTTGTTTCTACTGAGATTGCTAAAGGGTTTGTCGGCTCATCCACTACGGCAGTAGCAGTAGCCTCACAGTTTGTTATTAGATCTATCACTACTATGGTATAGCTGCCAGCAGTTAGTCCCGTTAAAACAATTGGAGAGACACCTGGTATAGGAGCACCCCCGTTAATTTGATATTCAAAAGAGGTTGTTCCTGAAACAGTAAATTGAACGCTTCCATCTGCTGCGCCAACACAACTAACATTATTTATAGCTTCCTCAAAAATATTGATTGTTGGTAGTGGTTCTATTGCATAGGATTCGCTATAAGTACAGTCATTAACGTCCTTCACTTGGAACGTATAGATATCTGGTGCTAATCCAGAAAAAATATTTGACGTTTGATAGGGGGTAACCGCTGCTGCTGGTGCAATAATTTGATATTCTAATGGGGGAACACCTCCTGTTGTTCCGGTTATAGTTACCGTAACAAGATTAGTGGGACAAGTAATAGAAGAATTGCTAAACATTAGATCTGTAGGCGGATCTAATGGCGGGATTGTAATTTCATTGGTGATAAAAGTACAATCATTGGCGTCTATAATAGTAACTGTGTAAGTACCTGGTGTTAAGCCAGAAAAAACAGGGCTCGATTGAAATGTTACACCGTCAATACTATACATGTAGGGGGGGGTGCCACCCGTCATATTTGTAACGGTAATAGTACCATTTGATGTACAGGTATATGGTGCAGTTAATTCAGCAACACCAGAAATAGCAGTAGTACTATTAATGGCAACAGTTTGTGGAGGTGTTAAACAGACAGAAGGACCAAAGGTATATTCTACTACGACATCATAAATACCAGATGCAAGTCCTGTAAACACATTTGAGCTAGTGAACGTAGCCCCCCCGTCAATACTATACTGCAGACTATTTCCATTAGGATTAGTTACATCAATGGTAATGACTCCAGTATCGCCAGCGTCAGTACATAAAATATCTTCGGTTATTATATTGAATTCAGGTGCAGGAATTGCTTCAATGGTAATCGAGGTCTCTGCACTACAGTTATTAGAATCAACAACCGTTATATCATAGACACCAGGTATAGTAACTACAATCTCTGGAACAGTTTGAAAAACGGTCGTACTATTTACGAAATAAAAATAGGGAGGTGTGCCTCCTAATGGATATACTGTGATTTCACCATCGGTACAAGTTAATGGAATAGTGATTGCCGCTGTGGCAGTAAGTAACGAAGGCTCAACAAGTATGATGTTTTCTGAATAAGTACATCCATCTTCAGTTTCTACAACCGCCGTATAGGTTCCAGGATTAAGGTTTTCGAAACTATAGTTATTCTCAACAATAGGGCCTACACTATTCACTAAAGTCCCGCCAGAATAGAGATAAAAGAAATACTGTGGCTCTGCATCATTAGCTGCCAAATGGATACTACCCTTGTCGCCATTACAAAGCGGTTGTTCAATAATGGATGAAACCGTAAAGTCTCGCTCTCTCACCAAGACATCAGGAACAGTAAACACACAAGCATTTGACGGAACGCCTACTTGCTGTATGTAAATCGTATATAAACCAGGTGTGGTAATTGAAAAAACATTACTGCTTTGATAGGTTATACCGTCAAGACTAAATTCATAATTGCTAGGGACATTGCTCACGGTGATTGTTCCAGGCGTGGTACATATAATATCAGTTGCGGTAACTACTGGGTCAAGCAGATTTTGATAGACATTAAAATAAAATTGGTTGAAACATCCACCATCATAATTTATGGTTAACCTATATTGACCTGCTGTGTTGGCTGTGTAATCGGTGCCAGTACCCACTTGATCCCAAGTGCAAGTACTGTTTTCATTAGCGCAATCGACATTTCCCACAGGCGGACAACTAGATTCATCTAGTCTTTCCCAAATAATTGTAACTGCGCCAGCAATATCTACTGTTATCTCTCTGAAGTCGTCTTCACCACATAAAAATATATTAGGTAATAACTTACCATCATTAGGGCAGGTAACAACTTCATCTGCAAAAGGTATTACGGGATTTGGAATGCTACCGCCATAAAGTATTACATTATATTCTTGAACGATAGATCGACACGGGGCGAGCGCTGTGTTGAATGAATAATAAATTCCTGTTTGCGTAACTGTTATCGTTTGTGTTGTACCTATCACCGGAGTTCCGGTTGGACTTGTAGACCAAGAGTAAGAATCGTATCCATTAG
>JAESTG010000117.1 GCA_016763715.1 Flavobacteriaceae bacterium | reverse complement strand
CCAGGTTCCCATAAATGCCGTAATGGTATATTTGGAGAGACTGGTTTCTAGACTATCGATGCTACTTTTCTTTGGTGTATAATCGTCGTAGCTTTTGGTAAACCAACTGGTATAATTATCGCCAAAAAAGCCTTCTTTGTTAACCTTTCCAAGTAGAGAAGGTGATTTTCCGTTGCTGTTAATTTCTTGATTGATTGATTGTGCAGTTGCAATTTGACTTGTTAGCATAAAAACAAGCGCAATTAAAAGGATATTTTTCATCTTTGGTTCGTTTTAAAATTGAGGTTCGAAGATGCGTATCCTTCCGAAGAAAATATGAAAAAGAGGGTTGGAAAAGGGGACTAGACCTAGGTTGAAATAAATATAATTAACTAGAGTATAATGATTTAACTTCGTCGCGAGAGCCTACTTGTAGTTTTTTATACAGATTGTTGATATGCGTTTTTACAGTACTTACGCTCACAAACATGTGGTTGGCAATCTCTTTATTGGTTTTATCCTGAAGAATAAGGTCTAATATTTTGTTTTCCTGCTGTGTCAAAGATTGTTTTGCTGCGTTTGCGTTTTTCAGCTTTTTCATTTTTCCGAAGAAATAGAAGTTACCCAAAATAGAAAGTAAAGCAGTACCACCAATGAGGTAGGCCCACCAAGGTAATTTGGCTGGTGATTGCGTAGCCACTAAATGTCGATCCGATTCGAGTTCGGCTGCGTATTGTTTTACATATTGAGTGTCTGGGTATTTTGCTTTGAGACGTACCAATAAATTGTCGTAATAAGGGTTTGCTTTTAAGTCTTCAAGATAGTAACCGTACAAGTCGCTACTGCGGTCACTAAAGAAGGCGAAACCGTACAATTCGGCCAAGGGTTCGTGTAATTGCTCACCGTACTGTTGTAAAATACTAAACCATTTTTTGGAGTTCAGTTTGCGATTGGCTTCACTTCTATAGGTGCCAAAGGCAAAACGCATATCGTTTTTAAGGGAATCTATTTTCAGAAAACTATTTGCCTTTTCGTTGGTGGAAACCACCGTGCAAAACATTTGATCTTCAAAAGAGAAGGGAAGGGAGAGGGCTGTGTTATTGTTAGCCACAAAAATAACCTCTTTGCTGTTAGGACAATGCCCTGTGAAATGTGAGGTCTTCTGATCTGCTTCACTGCAATTGTCAATATGAATGCGATAGATTTTATTTTCTGAAGGAAGGTTATTTCCATTAAAACTGAAATATCCAGTAGAATCGGCTATGGTTTGATTCAAGATTTGCTCGGGGTGTACACCAGATATTTTTCGGTAGTCTTCTACTACTGAAAGATAAATCTTCCCGCCCAAGTTATCCAGATTAACCACGCCCGTAAATTGGTATTGCGCCATCAGTATGGATGGGAGCAACAACAGGGAAGTTTGTATAAATCGTTTCAGTTTCATTGGCATTGAAAACAAATATACAAGAATCGTGTTTGTAACAAAAACAAAAACTTTCGACTTATGTTGTGATTTTGAATCCTCTTTTAAATTATGGACAGACGAAGTGGATGCTATCAGAAAAAAATGATTGGTTTGGTATCTGTAGATTTCACTTTAGGATTTCGAAAGTACCAAGTTCATTGTATTAATTTGTAAATTTGAATCTATGAGTTTTTGGAGAGTATTGCTTTCTATTTTATTTCCGCCTCTTGCTGTCATTGACAAAGGCTGCGGTTCTGTCCTAATTGTATTAATCTTAACTATTTGTGGCTGGGTGCCAGGTGTTATCGCCGCTTTAGTGATTATTAATAACCCAGACCGATAAGGTATTCACAGTATTTAATGTGTTAAAATTGAGTGTCATACCGAACAGGAAATTGCTTAGGTATCTCTTCTTCAGTTTCGCCTAAATTTTGCCTGAGATCAATTTCAATTCCTCTAGCTATAGTTGAAATGGGGACGTCATTTGCAGTTCCTTCAAAAGGGTTTTCCCCAGTTCTTCCTATTCTCTCCATGGTATGAAAAACCCAAGCCACAATTACATAAAACGGGATTGTAAACCAAACAAATAATTTGCCTATCACGGGGCTTTTATCAATAAATTCAGCACCTATTTCAGCAAACTGTGGCACTAAGGCTAGTGGTAGTAGCAGCACAAATATCCACATAAAAAAATGGTTTAATGTGGCAAATTGTCTGGGGTAAGGAAAGTTTTTAATTCGTTCGCTTTTACCTTGTAGCGTTAACAATTCTTGCATGATTCCTTCCAATTCTAAAAATGAAAATTCCCAAATCACTCCCTTTTTGTGAAGTTGTTTTAGATGATGTGATTGCAAGTATATTAATGCCGTTTGTTTGTTACTCTTGCTCATGATATAGTTAAAATCACTTTCAGAAATATAGGGTTTGATGTCTTCTTCCAGGGATGTGGTATGCTCTGGCGGTTTCATATCCACTCTTTATTTGTTTTATGATTTACAGAAGTTTCCCAAGGTTTTGAAGCACGCATAGAATGGCGTAAAGCTGTCATCCAAGCGATGTGTCTATAAGTTAGTGTTTTAATTTCTTTTTGAAGTTCAGCCTCTGCCATTGGTGTTTCTGCATAGTCATTGTTCACCATATCTTGAATATAAATTCCAAAGGTGCGAGAAGTATTTACAATGCCTCCCCATATTTTTCTGGCTTCCCAAATACGCCCGTAGGCTGCATTATTTTGAAAACCAATCACAAAGGCAACCGCTGTGCCAATCAAGGCGAGTGGCGTCCATGGGAATTTTAACCAGATGAGATCTAAAAAATAATAGGCCGAAACAAAGACAACAATAATGACTAAAAATAGTAGGGTCTCATAACGAGTCCATTTGGCCATTTGAAAGGCAGTGTAGTTTTTTTTTGTGTGCATGGTTGAATTCTAAAACAATTGAACTTTATCAAAGTTAATTATTTCTACACATAGTCGGTGCCATTCACTTTTTTTGATTAAAAATCTTTTATCTCAATGGAGAATTAATCGGTGTATACTAAGTCAGCCTAAAAAGCCGATTGAAATTAAATTTCAAGCGGCTTTAATTTACTTAACCAATTTCATCATTTCAATAGCTACTTTATTTGCTGAAGCGGGGTTTTGACCTGTAACTAAATTACCATCGGTCACAACATATGCTTCAAAAGGTGTTGTGTTTGAAAATAATGCACCCTGTTTTATCAGTTCAGCATCCAACATAAAGGGAATGACATCTCCTAAAGTGTGGTTGTCAATTTTTTCTTCAGCTTCAGTAAAGGAATTCACATTTTTATTTTCTAGCAAGTTTTTTCCACTAGATAAAGTGACATTTAATAGTGCAACAGGTCCGTGACATACCGCCCCGATAACACGATTACTTTCATACATTGTTTTTATAATATCCTTTACAAGAGGATTGGAAACCATGTCGGTCATTGGTCCAAGACCACCTGGGAAGAAAATAGCATCGTAGGCTTCTGCATTTATATCATTCAATTTATGACTGAAATTGAGACGTTTAAATCCGTTGCTATTTTTAAATGTTTTGCTCTTTTCTTGAGAGGAATCGTACCCAACAAATGGAGGTGTACCGCCTTCGATACTTGCAAAATCTACGGTGTAACCTTGTTTAGTGAATTCAAGATAGGGGTCTGCTATTTCAGAGAATTCATAGCCAGCTTTGTGTTTTCCAGTGCCCGTTATGTTGGTGCTTGTGGTAATAAAAAGTATATGTTTCATGATATTTTATTTTTGTTTGTTTAAATAAAGGGAGATGATTGCCTCCCTTTATTTACATTAGTTTTAAGCTAAGGCTTTATGGTTTGAAGTAGCAACCTTGTTTAAGGCGATTGCTAATTTTTCTGGTGCTGTCTCTAGAGGTACGTGACCGTATTCTAAGGTTACAACTTCATCAATTCCAAGCATTTTTTGTCCACGTCTTTGAGCTTCTAAAGAAATAACTCTATCTAAAGTAGTTTCAATATAGGCTTTGGGTACGCTGCCAAAGTTTTTGTCTGTGGTAATAACTCTTTCAAAAAACGGAGTGGTGGATTGAAGTACTAGCTTCGGAATTACAGCGTTTATTTGCTCTTCCGTTGCTCCTGTAAAGATTACATTCAGAATGGTTTCTTTACTCATGGTTGCCGTACTTTTATCTTCTGAATAAATTAGATTTTCTAGGAATTCACTTTTTTCATCTTCCATAAATACTTCCACAGCATTTTTCCCCTCGTAAGGCATCGCTGAAGCTACAAAGACTAGTTTTTCAATTTTACTCGGCATTTCTTCAGCAACTTGTGAAATTACAAATCCGCCGAAACTGTGTCCTACAAGTACTACTTGTCCTTCAATTTTATTCAGTTCTTCTTTAACACGATTGGCATATAGCGCCATGTTAATTTCAGAAATGGGTGTCTTATCATCTCCGTGACCTGGAAGATCAATGGCTTTTACGGTGTGACCGTTTTGTTCTAAAAAGGCTGTTGTTTCTGCCCATGACCATGCACCTTCCCAAGCTCCATGGATTAATAAAAATGTTTTGTTTGAATTTTTCATTGTTTTAAATTTTAGAAAAGCCAGATACTAAACTCAGTGTCTAGCTTTTTGATTATTACTAATTATAATGTGGAGATTTCATATCTCTACTAGGTGCTTCAGCTTTGTCAAAGTCGAATAACTTTACAGTTACTGATGCGTTAATTGCTCTTCCTTCTTCAACATAAGGGCCCGTTGCAAATGCCCAAGCTGTTTCTTCGCTTTCAAATTCATACAATCCGCCTAAAGTGTTTGTATTCATTCCAATTAGCCAAGTTTTACGAATTAAGCCTGGTACTTTTTTTAACCTTTCATTGACAGGACCCCATACTTCTGGAGTAAAGTTGCCAACGTTTGATTGTAGTTCGCCATACAGGAAAACCTTTTTTGTGTACTCATAATTATTGTTTTTAAGATTTATATTGTTTTTAATACTGATACAAATTTGGGAGATATTGGAAGTTTAAAAGCTGTCATATGACAACGTTTTCAGCTTTATCCTTTTTCTGGATTGGAGGAGACTTTATGATATTTCATGGAACGTGTCCAAAGGTCTATTTGTTTAATCGCTCCAATTAGAATTTTGATTTCATCGTTACTAAAATGAGGCTCCATTTGGCTCACAACTTCTTCTAAAGAAAGTGTGCTACTTGCACTAATGATATAATCGGTGAGCGCGAAAAGTGCTCGTTCTTTTTTGAAAAATGGGGGACTTCGTTCCATACTGATACTAACAAAAGCCTGATATCGGTTTCACCAAAGTTTTTGAGTTCTTTGAAGTGTAGGTCGATAGAAAAGGAACAATCGTTTAAATAACCAATTCTAAGCCTAACCAATTCAAGAAGGTGAATTTCGAGTGATGGCTTTATATGATTCTTAGGTGTTTTCATTATGATTTAACTTTTTTAATTTTCAGTTTAATGTT
>JAESTG010000116.1 GCA_016763715.1 Flavobacteriaceae bacterium | reverse complement strand
TTTCTTTTTCTTGAAGCTCTTTGCTATTTTTGTATTTCGCTCTTTTTGCTTTCAGTACGATGTCTCTTGAAATAGCTAACATAGAAGCAATGGTTGAACCATCTATTAAGGTATCGGCACGCTGTTTTTTATTGATGTATTCGAGATAGTCCAAATACCTTTGTCGCTCCTTGCTACCTAATCGACTTGGATTTTTTATGAAATCCTCTAAATATAAGGTTCCCATTTGTTTGTCTAAGTTTTTAAATTCTCTAAGGATTTCGTCTAGAGAATTGTCTTGATCACTAATGAGTTTAAGGAATCGAAGTTCTTCAATATTGTTCCGCTTCAAGACCAACAAACTTTTCACGCTGTCTAGTTGTATTTGATATGCATCTGGAATAAGATTTTTTAGATTTTCAATTTTTTGATACAGCGAATCTGACTTCTGAATATAGGTATCAAAGTCTTCTTGTTTTTTGGTAAGCAGTGCAATTCGTGAAAAGCTATCTGTTTCATAAACATCATTTATGAGAGAACCAGTTTCAATAACTTTTTCGGTTCTGGAGTTTTCGTTGGTAGTGATGTATGTCTTGTATTCAGAATACATAAAATAACTTACTACTACGGCTAGTGTTCCAATGACTAGGTAGCTCAAGATAATCTTAAGAGGAAATTGGGTTTTAGGTTTGTTCACTATCTAAAGATAATGATTGTCAATAGTTTAACATGTAAATTTTTTCTTAAAAATTGATCTTTTTTGTGGGTGTCAGATTAATTCTGTTTTGTACTTTTGCCACACATCTCAAAGGGGTGCTGAACGATAGAATTAGAAATTCATTATCAAATAGGCTGAGATTATACCCATTGAACCTAGAACAGGTAATGCTGTTTAGGAAGCCAATTGTTTAGAAATGTACCTAGTACGTTTCTTGATAATGAGTGAGTTAAAGAGAGATCTTTCGCTGGGAATTTAAATTAATTTATAACTAAGAATAATTACCCCTTTTATTCGTAACCAATCAATTTACGGATGAAAAACCTATCCCTATTTATTTTCTTCGGAATCTTTTTTCTGAATGCAACCGCTCAAGAAAACACCAATGTACAAGACACAACTGCAGTCGAGAGACTCGAACAAGTCTTGGTAAAAGCAGTTCGCGTAGACGCAGACTCGCCAATTACTCACTCAAACTTAACGAAAGAGGAGCTCTCCTAACGTAATTTAGGGCAAGATCTACCTATACTTCTTAATTTTTTACCCTCTGTGGTGACTACTACCGATGCTGGTGCAGGAATAGGTTATACTGGGATTCGTGTAAGAGGAAGTGATGCTACTAGAGTAAATGTTACCATTAATGGAATTCCATACAACGATAGCGAAAGTCAAGGGTCTTTTTGGGTGAACTTACCCGATTTCACATCTTCCGTAGAGAGTTTGCAACTACAACGTGGTGTGGGAACTTCTACAAATGGACCTGGCGCTTTTGGAGCAAGTTTGAACATTGCCAGCAATGGTATTTCTGAAAATCCATTTGCAGAAGTATCTACCACATATGGATCGTTCGAAACATGGAAACATACGGTGAAGTTCTCTACGGGACTATTGGACGATCATTTCGAATTTTCTGGACGGCTGTCCAAAATAGTTTCGGATGGATATATTGATCGTGCCTCAAGTGATTTAAGATCATATTTTCTTCAAGCGACTTATAAAACGGAAGGAACCTTACTCAAAGCCTTAACTTTTGGTGGGCGTGAGAATACATATCAGGCCTACTTCGGAATTGACGTAGCAACGTTGGAAAGCGATCGTACTTTTAACCCAGCAGGATTTTATACAGATGAAAATGGAAACGTTCAGTTTTATGAAAATGAAGTAGATAATTATGCGCAAGACCACTATCAGTTATTTTGGAATGAACGCTATAACAATAATTGGAGCAGTACTTTCTCTTTAAATTACACCTATGGACGTGGTTATTTTGAACAGTATAAAGAAGATGCAGATCTCAGTTTTCATAATATTGATCCAATCACTATTGGAGGAGAAACTATTGACACTGGAGATTTGATTCGTCGTCGTTGGTTGAACAACAATTATTATGCAGCAAATGGGAACGTTCATTATAAAAACGATCATTGGGATGCCACAGCAGGAGCATTTTACAGTTATTATGGCGGAGATCATTTTGGGGAAGTAATTTGGTCACAATTTGCAGGAAATACTCAAATTAATAATAGGTATTATTCTGGAAATGGAGATAAGAATGAGTTTAGCAGTTTTGTAAAGGGAACGTATAAAGTGAACAAGCAATGGAGTGTTTATGGCGATTTACAAGGTCGTTTTGTGAGTTATCGTACTTCTGGAATTACTTCAGATGTAGTGCCGTTGGTAGAAAGTGAAACATATAATTTTTTTAATCCAAAAGCAGGAGCGAGTTATAGGTTAAACACAGCAAATCAATTTTACTTTTCCTACGGAAGAGCAAGCAGAGAACCAAGCCGAAATGACTTCGAACAAGGTGTTTTTACGCCCGAAAAGCTAGACGATTTTGAATTGGGTTGGCGTTTTGCTTCAGAAAAAATAAGCGTAAGTAGTAATTTGTACTATATGGATTATACCAATCAGCTAGTTTTAACGGGAGCTATTGACGACGTGGGAGCACCCATTCGTGCTACAAGTGGAAAAAGTTACCGTCTTGGACTAGAAATTGATGCTCAAATTACGGTCACCAAAAATTTACGGGTATTGCCAAATGTGTCTTTTAGTGATAACAAAAATAAAGATTTTGTAACTTCTCGTGACGGAGCTTTGGTGGATTTAGGAAGTACCAGTATTTCGTTTTCTCCCTCTATTATTGCAGGAAGTCGTATTGAATACAGCCCAACTCCAAACCTACAATTAGCCTTTTTATCCAAGTATGTGGGCGAACAATATATGGGAAATATAGATAGCGAAATGTCTAAACTGGAAGCTTATTTCACGAACGATTTAAGTATAAACTATACATTGAATAATGTGCCTTTTGCAAAAAAGATTGTGTTTTCTGGGTTAGTTAACAACCTTTTTAATGTGGAATACGTCTCCAATGGATATTTTTTCACCTACGATGACGACTTCAGCAATCCGCCATTAGTAACTACTATTGAAGGTGCTGGTTTTTACCCGCAAGCAAAGATTAATTTCTTGGTAGGAGCTACGGTGATATTTTAGGAAATACTAATTAGAAATAGTAACGACATTACCAGTTCGTTCAACTCGGTATTGTTGCATGGGGTGAGCCTCAGTATCATTTTGGTGCTGCCCCGTGACAATGTCGTATGAGTTTGTCCCGTTTTCATTTTCACAAGGACAGGTGGCTATAATACCTTCAATATCCATACGAGAACACGAATTTGGAAGGTGGTTAGGATCCGATAAGTCAAAGGCTGTATATAAATCGTTGTTTAGATTATAAACTACAATACCTTTAATGCCTCTGTTGTTAATGAGTACCGAATTACCAGGAAAACGCAATGGGTTATATTCAGGTAAATTTAAGTTGAGTGTGATGTTAACAATGGGGGGAGTCAAAAAAGGGTTGTTATTATTAACAGTGCCTCCATCATCACTTTTGCATGACAATAGAGAGGTTATTATAATGAGGCTTACAAATAGTCGTTTCATCTGTGAGTTGTTACTTATTTTTAATTCTGAAAATAGCTGTACTTCCTATATTAGTGTGGCGATGTACAATTTAAAAGCGAAAGTACATAAAATACCTAAAAACTAAATTTTTGTATATTTGTTTAACAAATCCCGTCTTGTATGGGATTTTTTCATTCCCCACTTCAATGTACTCGGGTTAAGTCGTGGCGGATTCGTATTATTAACATTTCGCCAATTATACAACATGGAATGTCAAATTATTAAAAAGAACAGAGTGTTTTATACACAAACGTTAAAGTTATGAGTAAAGTATCATATTATACTGCCGAGGGTTTAAAAAAATTAAGGGACGAACCTTCATCCGGTCACCTCCAGTGGCCTGTTTGACGAAGTCCTCCCGCAGAACACCGCCCTCGCCTGTCTCGTGGGCGGTCACCATGCGCCTGGCGAACAGGTCGGCGATCTCGGTGGGGTGGCTTTCGTGGGCCTTGGACATCAGCAGTCCAGGCGCCGCGGCGCCGGCGTAGTCTCCGAGCACGGCGGCCACGGTGTCCATCACGGTGGACTTGCCATTACTGCCAGCGCCGTAGTGCACGACGAACTGCT
>JAESTG010000115.1 GCA_016763715.1 Flavobacteriaceae bacterium | reverse complement strand
TTTGGATTTCCTGTAATTATGTTCCCTTTATGAGTTTGGTGAAGAAGGAAGGTTGTGAATATGCAGACGGTGGGTTTGGCAGTATGGTACCTATTGAGGAGGCCATTGAAAGAGGGGCGACCACAGTAGATGTCATTATTTTGGAAACTGAAGTTGCCTTCTATAATAGACTGCCTTCTCGAAATACGTTTTCGCTATTAACCAACTTGCATGCCTATATGCTAGACCGAGTTGAAAAACAGAATATTCGAATTGGTAAGTTAGTTGCCACTCAGAGAAATGCGGTGATTAACTTATATTATACACCTACTGTTTTAACAACCAATTCGTTAGTTTTTGATAAAGAAAAAATGACACAATGGTGGGAGAGTGGTTATCAGTATGCTAAGAAAAAGAATATTGAATTGAATGAAATTAAAGGGTTGGAGGCTTGAGAATGAAGAAAAGGCCACCATATTGGTAGCCTTTTTCACAACTGGTCAGAGTAGTTTACTATTGTTGTAAGAATTAACTACTTACAATGTCAATGTCAAAATTACAACTCCCAATATGTTCATTTAGTACAAGTACTTCATCTACACAATATTTGAATTCAATATTATACTTTCCAGCACGTATCCCTCTAGCTAGTATTGTAAATTCTCTCGATGCGCAGGAACAACCTTTCAAGCAGTTGAAATGAACTAATCTATCTGGAACAATCCGCATCGCCAATTCTCCATTGGGAGTAAGAGGTGAAGGAGGAGATAAGATTACTTCCGTTATGGTTAATCCTTTAAATTCAATGTTTTTATAAGGATTGCAAATGGTTAAATAGACTACTTCCGTATCGTGTTCTTCCAATTTGTCTGAGCTTGAATCTCCATAATGGAGGTAAAAACAAGGTTCAATTTTTGGGATGTCCAATTCGGAACAAGTTTTTTCTGAATAAGCTCCTTTACATCGTTTATTGTTATTGCCTTCAGCATTGATTGTAAAAGATTTTTTTACAGCTCTTCCCGATACTATTTCTTCTTGAGAGGCTATTTTTTCTCCGCATTTTGAACAACAGTCTGAACCTTCACAACAGTTGCAATCTTGACATTCTTCAGGGTGAATAACATTAACTGGAATCCTGAAAATGAGAAATTCATCATGAGTAGGCCCTGTAGAACTTGTTGCAATTGCCACAAATGGTACGAATGGGGCAGTTGGGTATCTATTTCTCGTGTCATTTCCCGAGTCATACCATATAAAATTGGCTTTTTGATCAATGCCTAGAACGGAAGGGAAAGGTTCGTTTGTACCGTTGTTTTTCTGTCCAACAGCTGGCGATTGCCATGCATGTTCACAAGTTGCTTTTTTTATAAATGCATTCACTTCTGTTTTGAGTGGCCTTGTAGTACTGTAGTCCTTGTCACTACCTGTAGCATATACTTGCCAGTGGTTGTTACCTGTATAGACATCAGACGAACCATGTAGGTCAGCTATGAGTCCATTGCGACCTACATCGTTACTCCAACAAACAAAGTAAAGGTAATCGCAACAATCTACTTGTAATTCCTCAAATGATTCGGTTGATGGGTAATTCTGACTTAGAACTAAGTTGTTAACTTGTTTGTTATTTCCTATGTAAACATCGGCATTGTCATCACACCAAATATTACCATGTACATATACTTTTTTACACATAATTTTTGTTTTAGCTGTTAATTAATTGAATTGGAAAATAGTCATATGGGAATAAGTTGCTAAGCAGTTCAATGCTCTTTAATTCATATTGAATAACCACAAAATAATTACCCTGAGCTGCGTTTTGTACGGTAAGCATATAGTCTCTTTTTGTACATGAGCAAGGGTCAATATCCCCATAGCAAATCCCTTCACTTGTATGAATCTGAACAGTAGGATCACCGTTGGGTAATGTGCTATTTGGAAAGACCCAAACTTGCTTTATGGTAAGTCCATTAAAGCGAATGTTTTGATAGGTGTTGCATGCAGAGATGTATAACACTTCATTATCATGGGTCTCTATTTGGTCACTTGGGCCATCTCCCCATTCCAGCTTAAATTTTGGAGCAATGTAAGGAACCTCTATTGGGGTACAAGCATCACCAAATTCTCCAGAAATGCCACCAAAGATTATAAATTGATCAAAACCCTTAGGATATTGGGGTGCTAATCCCTCCTTACGAAGTTGCTGTTCAAATTTTTTCAAACCTTTTATATTGGGTTTGCCTTTCTTATAGGTTAAACCTATATCCTTGAGTTGTTTCATTAGTCCTTTTGCATCACTCTTGTTAATTGACATAATTTCTTTTTTAAGAATACCTACTCTGTTTGTATGGGCTTTTCAGTTTTCGCCTGTTTTTAACTTATTTCGAAATAATAGTGACAAAGTTGTATTTTAACCATCTGCTAGTCAAGGGGTTGTTAGCGGTTAATGAAGGGGTGGTTCCCATTTTATGTACGAGGTGAACACCGATATTTTTGGGTTGGGCACCCTTGTTGGAAAGGGGGGGAAGCCCCTATGTTGCCCCAGAGTATGCCGTTACATTTGTTGAAACTTAAAATTCAGAAATTATGAAGCCGAATAAATTAATTATTATCTTAATTTTTATATGCACAATAAGCTCTTGTAGTGTATTTAAGGAGTATGAAGATTCTGGAATGAGTCTTTCTCATGCGAAAGCCAAGGAAATGTATTTGGCATATAATGATGGTTTAAATTCGCTAATAAAAATAAATAGAAACAAAGTCATGCAAGCTAATGGGAAAGCTTCAGATTCGGATTATTTACCTACAGAATCTGCATGGATTTCTATGGAAAGGTTGCGACTGTACGTTGAATTTTTGAATGAACTAGAACGTAAAAATGGAGAAGAAATTTCTGGAGTACATATTGTATTTGCAAGACTTGGAACAGAAGATGCTTTATTATACCCAGAAAAGAGTTCAACAAGTGAATCAGTCGCGGAGAATTCTAATCCTCGACGAATTGGAGATTATAGAAGTAGAAATACTTTGTATTTTGCAGCCACCATTAGGGTAGATAGTATCTTAGGGGATGAAATTGAGAAGCATAAAGCGTTTTATATAAAGCCAAAGGATACTACTTGGAAGAATAAATATATTGGAGAGTTTAAGCCGCTAGAATTTTTGTATTACCCTTTTGGGGTAAAACAAGTTGCGGGCAATGTAAAAGTTGGAATTTCTAGGACAGAATCCATCATGTCAGTAGGAGGGGAGGATGACGGCACCAGTATTTTAGGTAATGATTTAAATAATATGCCTCCTAAAACTAATGGTGATAACTAAAAGTTCATGGAAATAATTTTAGATAACATATTTAGAGGTCAGCTATGGACTAATTACTTATTTCTGCTAACTGGAATTGTAGGCTTATGTCAATATAAGAAGTTCAGAATTTTATCTTTACGCCTTTTTATTTTGGCCTTTGCGTATTTTGCATTAAGTGACTTTCTTTCTCTCTTTTATGGAAGGACATGGGGCGGCGGTAGCAATGCTTTGATTTTTAATATTTCTTATATTATTTCTTTTGCAAGTTTATTTTATATTTTCCATTCCCATATTAGTAGTAGACGATTTCAGCTCTTTATAAAGTATATGTTTGGTGTTTACATACTTTTAGTTTTTGTGGATTTATTATTTCTGAATTTTGATTATCACAAAGAATACCAAGTATGGCCATATGTTGTAGGAGGAATTACAGTTTTAATAAGTGTTCTATTCTATTTTTATGAAGTTTTGAATTCCGAAAAGTTGGTCGCATTGGAGCGAAATTTTATTTTTTGGGTAGGTGTTGGTTATTTTTTCTATTTCTTAGCAAAAGTTCCTTTCGTGGTAAAGAAAAATGTTTATACAAATAACCCTGAATATTTGTACATGTTTGAGTTGAATATTATTATGACTATAATATTGCGTATCTCTTTAATAATAGGATTTTTATGGAGTCGAAACCAGGAGAAGAGTTAATAGTTTTCATTGTTATATTACTCATTTCGGGTATGTTTATAGTACTCCTCGTTTTTGTTTTTCTTAAAAGGAAAAATAAGCTAATTCGAGATCAGGAAATGGCAAAAAAGGACTTTGAACGCGAACTCGCTGAATCCCAAATTGAGATTCGAGAGGAGACTTTGCGCCATATTAGTTGGGAGCTTCATGATAATATTGGTCAAATAATGACTCTTGCAAAAGTAAAGGCGCAAAATGCAGGTGATAATCCCGAGAAAATAAAGCAGGCCGCCAAGCTTATTGGTGAAGGTTTGGATGAACTTCGATTGCTTTCTAAAATTATCAATCCAGAAGCATTAAAGAAATTGAGCCTAAAAGAAGCGGTGACTATGGAAATAGATCGTTTCAATCGGCTCCGTTTTATAGAAGCTACTCTTACGGTTACTGGAGAGAGGCGCCATGTTGGTAACCAAGATCAAATTATTATTTTCAGAATCTTACAAGAGTTTTTTTCAAATACGATCAAACACTCCCAAGCAACACATTTGGATGTAAACATTAATTTCACTGAAACGAAACTTTCTATAACTGCAAAGGACAATGGTATTGGTTTTATGAATGCTGAAACCTATAGCGGTATCGGCCTAAAAAATATGAAAACACGGGCTCGTTTAATTAATGCACATTTAGAGATTAATTCAGAAGAACATAAAGGAACAAGCCTTACCTTGGTATATCCTTTTTAGAAATAGTATATCCCCTCAATAAATATATAGTGTATGGCACATACGGTTGTAATTGTGGATGATCATATTTTGTTGGCGCAGGCCATTCAGGAATTGGTAAATGGTTTTGAAGGGTTTGAAACCTTATATCTCTGTAAGAACGGAAAGGAATTGCTTGATAAGTTGAAGTATGCGAATAACGTTCCAAATATTATTCTAATGGATATTAATATGCCTATTATTAATGGGATTGTGGCGACAAAAACTATTACGGAAACGTATCCTGATATCAATGTGCTAGCCTTATCCGTAGAGGTGGATGAAGATATTATTTTAGGAATGCTTCGAGCGGGAGCGAAAGGGTATTTAATGAAAGATACTGAAAAAGAAGTTTTACAGGAAGCGTTAGAGCAAGTGATGCTTCATGGGTATTATCATACTAATACTATAGCAAAATTGTTGGTAGGAAGCTTGGCAAAATCCCCTTCAGGAGAAACATTAAAGGAGCGAGAGTTAGAATTTATAAAGCACGCTTGCACCGAAATGACCTATAAAGAAATAGCCGAAGTTATGTTTCTAAGCCCCAAAACTATCGAAGGCTATAGGGACTCCCTCTATGAAAAATTGAATATTAAAAACAGAATAGGACTCATTCTATATGCTATTCGCAACAATTTATTTGTTCCTTAAAATAACTCAGATACTTCTTTTTTAATATATGCAAGCGCTTTTTGAGAAGGTGTTATTTCCTCCATGAAATTTCGGAGTAAGTATTCTCTAACTCCATCAGCAGTACCAGATTTCTCATGCATTATTCCTTGTCTAATAATGTGGATAGTTGCATTTTTGGCTGCATTAATCAAATTCCAGCATTCGGTTGATACGTATATTTGTTGGGTGATATTGTGCTCAAATTCTTGCTCAATATTTTGAATAAGAAGGGCTTCGTATTTTTCAACATCATCGGCGAAAGGCTTTACTCTAATCAATAATTTATTGGGATCAATGCGTTCCAATAACAATGAAAGTCTTTCGTATGCCTGCATACGCATGGGGAGTATTTTGTTCTGTGCTTCCTTCTGAACCAAATACCGTCGTCTCCCTTCTTCATTCGCAATATGTCCTTTAAAAAAATAGTAAGTGATAATTCCAACGACAATAGCTGGTAAAAGGTAGGCAACATAACTAAGAATTTGGGTCATTTCTTCCATAAGTAGTATGAATTTAGGCAAACATAGCGTGTTTTAATAAACTTTACAAATAACGTTGGTTTATAGAAAGTAGTATCTATTCTTGTCGCTAGAATTTGAAAATGATTAATTTTTAAGGGATATTTCGTATAATATAAACTAATTCAATTATTTATTTCCTCCCAAATACATACAATCCTTGAGTTCTTGCATATTGGTGAATGGCACAGGGTCTTTTTCATAACAATAAGTCTTGTCTAGTTCTTTAGAGAGGTTATGGTCGTCCACGTTTATATCAATGTCTTTCATCTGAAACTGACAAGGGTGCTCATAACCTGCAGCATGTGTAATCTCTATAAATTCTTTTCGGAATGTCTTAAAGTATTGAGCCAAACGTTCGCTCTTTAAAGGAATGTCTATCCCGTTTTGCAACCACTTGCTTTGAGTTGCCACCCCACTTGGGCAACGATTGGTATGACATATTTGAGCTTGAATACAACCAATGCTCATCATGGCTTCACGAGCCACATTAATACAATCTACTCCCATGGAAAATGCCATTGCTGCTTTTGCTGGAAAGCCAAGCTTCCCACTTCCAATAAATACAATACGCTCTGTAAGCCCTTTTTTCTGAAACATTCTGTACAAGTCACTAAATCCGTATACCCAAGGCAGTGATACATGATCAGCAAAACTTGGTGGAGCAGCTCCAGTACCACCTTCTCCACCATCTACAGTAATAAAATCGGGACCTTTGCCTGTTTCAAGCATGATATCTGCAAGTGTTTCCCATTGTTCTAATTTCCCTATTGCTGCTTTTATTCCGACTGGTAAACCAGTAGCTTCTGCAATCTCTTCTATGAATTTCATCATTTCTGGGACATTGGAAAATGCTTTGTGATTTGGTGGTGAGAGTACATCTTTACCAACTTCAACACCTCTAATTCCTGCAATTTCTTTGGTGATTTTAGCTCCAGGTAAAACTCCGCCTTTCCCTGGCTTAGCTCCTTGGGATAGCTTTATTTCTATGGCTTTTATGAAAGGGTTTTCTTTCATCAATGCTTTTAATTTTTCCATCGAGAACCCCCCGTCTGCAGCGCGTACTCCAAAGTAACCAGTTCCGAAGTGAAAAATAACATCACCACCATTACTGTGGTAAGGAGATAAACCGCCTTCACCTGTATTGTGATAAGCGCCAGCAATTTGAACACCTTTATTCAGGGACTCAACAGCCTTGGCCGATAAAGAACCAAAGCTCATGGCAGATACATTAATAATAGAAGCAGGCCTGTATAGCTTAAGCCGTTTATTATATGCCCCTATAACCTTAGCACAGGGTAAAAACGTCTTATCTAAAGTATTTGGATGGTCCTTGTCAATTTGATAAGGCATCATGGCATTATTGATGAAAATATGTTGATGCGCGTAAATATCTCGATCCGTTCCAAATCCTTCGTAGTTATTTTCTTTTTTTGCTGAAGCGTATATCCACCCCCGCTCAATGCGATTAAATGGTAACTCTTCTCGGTTATTTGCGACAAAGTATTGACGTATTTCAGGTCCAATACTTTCAAATAAATACCGAATATGTCCTAGAAGAGGAAAGTTATGACTTATGGTATGACGTCGTTGAATAATATCTCTCAAGGCTAAGATGGTGAGAACAATTAAAATCCATGCCCACCAAGGGATGTTTGAGATAAAGTCTATTATAGTGTCCATGCAATAATTATTTGGAGGATATGATATGTTTTAAAGCCGTTTTTTACTATTTAAAGAATTATTGTGCGTTGAGATAATCCAATGCCACTTGAGTCATTACTTTTACACCCAAAAGTAATCCCGCATCACCAATTTTAAAATCGGGTGTGTGATGGGGGAAGACTTCAGTATTACCTGGTGTCATTCCCCCTAAAAAGAAATAAAACCCAGGCACTACTTCCTGAAAATAGGAAAAGTCCTCTCCACCAGTCGTGGCCTTCATGATTTTTACATTTTCCTTACCTGCCATGGCTTCTAAAGTAGGCACCATTTGAGCGGTTAATGCTGGGTCATTATAAGTAATCACCGTATTGTTTTGCCATTCAATGGTTGCCGTTCCTCCATATGCTTTAGCAATGTCGCGCGCCATTTCATTCATTCTTCGAATAATCAACTCCCTCATATTTGGATCTAAGGTTCTTACAGTTCCAATCATTTCTGCGCTTTCTGGAATAATGTTGAATCGAATTCCACTGGTAATTTTACCGATCGTGATTACAGCAGCCTCTTGCACCAAAGGTGATTCCCTACTAATAATGGTTTGGAAACCATCAATTATTTTTGCTGAAATCAATATTGGATCCACACCAGTCCAAGGTGCCGAACCATGTGTTTGCTTTCCTTGCACATTTATTACAAACCGTTCTACCGCAGCCATGGTTCCTCCGCTTTTGTACCGGATGGTTCCCACTGGTGTACCCGAATTTATGTGTAGCCCAAATATCGCATCTACATTTGGATTTTTTAAAACTCCTTCAGCAATCATTACTTTTGCTCCACCTTCTTCCCCTGGAGGAGGACCTTCCTCGGCGGGTTGAAAGATAAA
>JAESTG010000114.1 GCA_016763715.1 Flavobacteriaceae bacterium | reverse complement strand
TTGATGTATTGAACGAAGATTTCAGACGTTTAAATGCTGATGCCGATGGTACTTGGTCACAAGCAGCTGATACTCAAATTGAATTTTGTATGGCTTCCGTAGACCCTAGTGGTGCTGCCACAACTGGTATTACGAGGAAATCGACTACTCAAAACGACTGGTATTATTCACAAAATAATATGAAGAAATCTGCCCAAGGTGGAATAGACCCTTGGAATACCAGCGAATACCTAAACATGTGGACCGTACCTAAGATACTTAGGGACAACGGAGCTACCATTTTAGGGTATGCTCAGTTTCCAGGTGGAAATGCAGCTACCGATGGTGTTGTTATGGGATATAACTACTTTGGAAACATTGAACAGGTTTCTCCTCCATTCCATTTAGGACGTACGACCACTCATGAGGTAGGTCACTTCTTAAACTTACGCCACATTTGGGGCGACGGTGGCTGTGGTGTTGATGATTTTGTTTCTGATACTCCAGAATCTGACTTGCAAAACTTTGGATGTAACCCTACTCATGTTTCGTGTAGTACGGTAGATATGGTTCAAAACTATATGGATTATAGTGATGATTCTTGTATGAACCTTTTTACTCAAGGACAGACAGATAGAATGCGTGTTATATTGCTGCCTGGCGGTGTTAGAGCTGCTTTAGGGGCTTCAGATAAATGTGGGCCACCACCACTACCAACTTGTACCGATGGTATCCAGAATGGTGATGAAACGGGTGTAGATTGCGGAGGGACGAATTGCGCGCCATGTGCCGTTCCAACTTGTACCGATGGTATTCAAAATGGTGATGAAACTGGTGTTGACTG
The DNA here is from genome assembly GCA_016763715.1 of Flavobacteriaceae bacterium. The sequence goes on along the minus strand of JAESTG010000114.1, from coordinate 22,484 downwards.
TGGAGGGACAAATTGTGCTCCATGTCAAATAGCTTGTTCTTCAACGATTAGTTCTTTCCCTTATGACGAAGGATTTGAAAATACATTTGGGGCTTGGTCTCAAGAACCTGGAGATGATTTTGACTGGACTTTAAGATCGGGTGGGACACCATCTAGTAATACAGGACCATCAAGTGCAGATGAAGGAACTCATTACATTTATATGGAATCTTCTACACCGAATTTTTCTACTAAAAGAGCCATATTAGGTTCTCCTTGTTTCGACTTGAGTGGAGCAACAACTCCTAGTGTGAGTTTCAAATATCATATGTATGGAGCTTCAGATATGGGTAGTTTAGACCTTGAAGTAAGTACAGATGGTATTAACTGGACTAGTATTTGGAATCGATCAGGTAATCAAGGGAATACTTGGTTAGCTACTTCTGTGGATTTATCTGCTTATAATGGAAGTACTATTAGACTAAGGTTGAATGGTATTACTGGTACTACTTGGCAAGGAGATATGGCCGTTGATGCAATGAATATAATCACGAGTATTCCTGCACCAACTTGTACAGATGGAATTCAGAACGGAGATGAAACAGGAGTAGACTGTGGAGGTTCGACATGTGCACCTTGTATAGTAGGTTGCTCAGGAGGAGTTTCGCTACCTTATTCTGAAGGATATGAAAGTTCAATAGGATTGTGGACTCAATCTACCAACGACGATATTAACTGGACACGTGATTCAAACGGAACACCATCAGGTTCAACTGGGCCTTCGAGTGGATCAGGTAGTACTTGGTATATGTACGTAGAAGCATCAGGAAATGGAACAGGTTATCCTAACAAGAGAGCAATTCTAAACTCTCCATGTGTTGATTTAACAGGCGGGTCTGCATCGTTTAATTTCAATTATCATATGTATGGTTCTTCAAACATGGGAACTATAGATTTAGAGATTAGTGATGATGACGGGGCTACTTGGGCTAGTATTTGGACTCAATCTGGTAATCAAGGAAATTCATGGCTAACTGCAAATGTGGACCTATCGGCTTATGCAGGTGGAGGTGTTCGATTGCGTTTTAATCGTGTTACAGGATCTACTTGGAAGGCTGATATCGCAATTGATAATATCTCAATTAGCGTTTCTGGAAGCAGAGTTGGTGATAGCTTGGGAGTGAACAATAAAGCATTCTCTATGTATCCAAATCCAGTTAATGGCTCTATACTTAATGTTGAATTATTAAGCGAAGAAGCTACAAGTTATGTTGTATATAATATAACTGGACAAGTGATGAACAAAGGAGTTTTTACAAATACTATTGATGTTTCAGCCTTGGCAACAGGAATGTACATTGTTGAAGTAACAGCAGGAGACGAGAAATTCGTTGAACGTTTTATAAAAGAGTAATGAAGTAAAATTCTTTATGAGAAAGCCCACTCAAACGAGTGGGCTTTTTTTATACAAAAAGAATTTCATCTTCGTTCAATAAAATTTCATTCCGAAGTTTTAATAAAATTTGTGCCACTGTAATCGTGTCTTTTTCACAATAGGTAATAATACGATCAATATCGTCTTCCTCATAAAACACGTCACGCACTTGGCTTCCATCAATATCATCTTTCGGTGAAGGGATTCCTAAGACATGCGCCATTAGTTTGAGTGAAGTAAAAGTTTTATAATCCCCAAACTTCCATAATTCTAAGGTGTCTAAATGTGGTACTTCCCATGGTTTTTTTCCAAAGAGATTTAGTTTAAAAGGAATTTCAATGCCAAGGATAATCATTCTCCGAGCGATGTAGGGAAAATCAAATTCTTTTCCATTGTGGGCACAAAGTAAATGCTGTGGTCGGTTAAAGTGTGTTTCTAGCATAGATTTGAATGCCTTAAGCAGAGCTATTTCTTCTCCTTTAAAAGAAGTGACCCTAAAATTTCTATGGTTATCATTCAATTTAAAAAAGCCTACACTTATACAAATAATTTTACCAAATTCTGCCCAGATTCCAGCGTGGTCATAAAACTGATCAGGACTGTATTGTTGCTTGCGTTGATATTGGGTTTTTTGCTCCCAAAGGTCCTTAGTGGTTTGTTCTAATTCATTAAATTTTTGTTGTTGCGGAACAGTTTCAATATCCAAAAATAGGATATGTTCCAGAGGTATACGTTTCAACATGATTTTAAGTTAAGGAGGGGAGGAAGTAGACTTAAAATTACAAAAAATACTTAAAGCGTGCTTTTTTTTCAGCAAAACAAATTAAATTACCATGGCAATGTAGTTATTCATTAATACAAATGTCCATGAAATTCTTCACCTCACTCCTTTGTCTAATTTCTATATCAGTTGGTTTGGCTCAAAGTTCCGACGCTTTTCTATACCGCTCAGTAGTTTTAGATAGTATGGGGCAGGCACGTGCCAACGAGAATTTTGAAATTGAAGTTAAAATTCAAGATGGAAAACAGGCCAATGAAAATTTAAAATATGCCGAACGTCATAGTGTATTGACAGATAGCCTTGGTTGGTATTCGGTAAAAATAGGAGCTGGAGTTACTGCCGATATGTATCATATTTTAAGTGATATAGATTGGAAGGGAAATGAGAAATACTTGTATGTTAAGGTATTTGAACCACGAGGTAATGTGGTAGGTAGTAGCATCATTGAAATAGTTGAATCGCCTTCTCTTTCATTTGCCAAGAATGTTGAAAGTAAAGCCCTAATGACATTGAATTGTTTTTCAAATTTGGAAGCACTTCGAAAGTTTGAAGTGCCTGAGAACGGAGATATGATTTGTGTGAAAGGTCACACTTCTGTGAGAGATGGGGGTGAAGGGTTCTTTTATTTTAATTCAACATTAATTGCTGAAGATGATGATGGAATAATTATAAAGCCGAAAGATATTGACCAAGATAATCCAGGAAGATGGGTGCGTCATTTGGATGGTTATATTAATGTGAATTACTACGGAATTAGGGCAGGAAGAAAATGGGATGGCACTTCTATTTCAGAAAAAATTCAAAGAGTGATAGATTTTGCTGGAAAGAATACTGCATATAGTTATGCCAAAAATAAGGTAGGAGAATATGCCAATGGGAATACTGTGTTTTTTCCTAGCGGACAATATTTTATAGACGGTTCTTTAGTATTGCCATCGGGAGTTCGGATTCTTGGTGAGGAGAACACTTTGCTGACAGCTCGTAAAAATGCCAACTTCGATTATTTCTTTAAAATGGCGGCTGGGAAAGTAATCATATCCATGGAAAATTTACGGATTAACGGAAATGGAGTTGCCAACGTAGGAGGAATGTTTTTTAAGTCCCGTGATGGTAAAAATGGCACTGGAGGTTTGTGGCAAAGTAGATTTAAGAATATTAATATTGTGAATGTAGAAGGTCATGGAATATTTCTTGAAGGTAGTGATAGTATGGGTGTTGCAGGGGAAAGAGATTATTCACTGCCAAACCAAATGAATGTTTTCGAGAATGTAAGAGTAACAAGACTTAATAATGATAAAAACAGCCTTAGAATGACACAGTATCAAGGCCAACACACTTTTATTAATTGCTTGTTTCTTGGTAAGCGAGATCGTTCAACTTTAGGAACCAACGTTTTTATCTCTCAGCCTGGCGCTAATGTGGTTTCATTTATAAATTGTACAATTCAAGAATCGATTTATGGATTTAGAATGATAGATGCATCCAACGTAACGATTGATAATTGTTGGTTTGAGAACTTATATATTTCAGTCGACGTGACCGATGGAAGAAGTATCAATGTGTTAAATAGTAGGTTTTCAAATGCAGCTGGTTATGGTTCTGAAGGGCATACTGGCCCAGAGAGTCTTCCTGCAAACACTCCGAATGGTAGTTGTATAAACAGTGAAAATTCTGTGATAAACATAGAGAGAAATTATGTAAGAGTTTCGGATGTGAATTCTCCTGAAGCTCATAAATCAACTTTCATTTTTGGTCGAAAAGACAGAGTGACTTTCTCCAATAACAATACAATAAATTCACGGGATAATACTTTTGTAGACCCTCGTCTGTCAAGAACTATTGGTATAGAGCGAACGATTCCCGTAGAGTCAAGAACCATTATTTTGGACGGAGGAACAAACGTGGCTGCAGCGTTTAATAATAACACTGTCTTACGTAAAATAGAGTCTACTGCTAGTGGAGGGCAGCAAATCACTTTAAAAATTAACAAATTTAGCGGAACCGGAACCGTTAAAATTAAGGACTGGGGCGGGGTTCGAAGAAAAGGAAATATCTCTTTGAATGGACAAAAACAGTTGGTTCTTTCTCATGGACAGGAAATTACTTTTTTGAAAGTAGATGCTCCAATGTCAGACAACGGTGATAGGGCTATTTACAAGCTTGTTTCAGTGACAAATTAGTTGTTTTTCTCTAGCATTGTATAGGCTTCTTCCACATAAGTATAGAAGTCGTTTGTAAAAGGTTGACCTATGAAACCTCCTCGTTGGTGTCCTAATCGAACAATAATGAGGTTATCTTCTGGTATGGTAATTACATATTGGCCCAGAATGCCCCGCATCACAAACATATGTTTGTCTAGGTGATCACTTAACCAAAATCCGTAACCGTATTCAGGGCTTTCTCTAAACCTAGGCACGGTAGATTTTGCTACAAATGAAGAATCTAAAAGTTGTTGACCATTCCATTTGCCATAGTCTTTATACAATTTTCCGAAGCGAGCAAAGTCGCGCGCATTACTAGCGATACAACAAAAAGTTTTCGCAAGTTGATGTTCATCATCATCTAATTGCCAAAGAGCTGGTTGTGCTGCTCCCATAGGCTTCCATAAACTCTCAGAAAGATAGTTGGCCAATTTTTTACCAGAAGCCTTTTCGATAATCATTCCCAAAAGTTGAGAGTTGCCACTAAGGTATTTATAAACTTTTCCAGGTTCTTCGGTTACCTTTTGTTTTAATATAGTCTCTGCAAGATCGTCATCGTAATAGGAGCGAGCAGTAACGCTAAACGGACTTACATAGGACTCTTCCCAGTCCAGTCCAGAAGACATGGATGACAAGTCTCCCACTGTAGTTTTATCGTTGGCATATTGCTCAAAGTAATCTCCTACGGGTTGATTTAGATTTTTTATATAACCATCTTTAATGGCTTTTCCAAGCATGGCTGAGGTAATGCTTTTTGCCATGGAAAAAGAATTGGTTTGTGAGGTATTACCATAACCTTCAGCATAATTTTCGTACCAAATACTATCGTTTTTAATAATAAGAAAAGCAACAGTACCTAATGCCGTATTGGTTTCTGAAAGAGCGGTAGTCGCTGTGGTATTATTGTAGTTTTTATGTAGCGGCCAAGCCTGTGGGCTATTACCATTTTCAATAGTCATGTTTTCAAAATGAGGGTGGTCATCAATATAAGCAGTGGTGTGACCCTTCATGTACACGACCCTCACCCCTTTTAGAATATAATCGTAGTCTGTAACATATAAAAGTCCAACCAAGACCAAGACAAGAATAATCAAACCTTTAAAAAAGCGTTTTGTGAATTTGAGTAGTCGATTCATAATGATATTTTAAAATAATTCTCCTTGTTTTACAGGACTTTCGTGTTCTAACAGCCACTTTTTTCGGTGTAAGCCTCCTGCATAGCCCGTTAGTGAACCATCAGAACCAATTACTCTATGACATGGTATTATAATGGCGATTGGGTTTTTCCCGTTGGCGGAGGCCGCAGCCCTAATTACTTTAGGGTCACCTAGGTTGTTGGCCATTTTTTGATAGGAAGTGGTTTTTCCAAAAGGAATGGTCTCTAATTGTTTCCATACTTTTTTCTGAAAAATGGTGCCTTCTGGATTCAAGGTTAGTTGAAACTCGGTTCTAGTTTTACTGAAATATTCTTTTAGTTGGGTAATTGCAGGTAACAAAACTTCTGGTACTACTTCCGAAGAAGAAATTTCAGTATCCATAAAATGAACTGAAGCTACTCCCGAAGCATCCCCTTTGATTTCCAAAACCCCCATAGGAGTTGTCATATATGTAGTCTCCATTAGTCTTTTTCGTTTTCGTCTTGTATTTGAATTCCCATGCGTTTTGCACGCTGCTCCCAATTCTTTCTTGCTACCACTTGCATATCTTCTATGGTGTCACTCTCATCCATAATTTCTTGCCCTAAAAGGGTCTCGATGATATCCTCCATAGTTACTATCCCAATGGTGTTTCCAAATTCGTCAACCACCAGTGCAATATGCCCCCGTTGCTTTATAAAAACTTCGAACAGTTTAGGAATTGGTTTCTGTGCATCCACTACAAAAATGTCTCGTCGGATATCGCTTAACTTCTTACTGCCGCGATCCTCCACTATTTCCTCTAAAATTTCATCTTTCAATACAAAGCCAGTGATATTATGAGTTTTGTCCTTATAGATTGGTATCCGCGAAAATCTAAGATTTTTATGGTGCTCATGAAAATGTTCTAAAGTGCTGGATTCATCCTCTATTTCGACGACTGGAAATGGAGTCATAACGTCTTTTGCCATGACCAATTTAAACGCAAGTAAATTTTTAATAAGGGTACTTTCACTTTGTTCAAAAACACCTTCTTGTTCTGCCGTATTAGTAATAGCTATAAATTCTTCCCTACTCATTGAACTCACGTGAGCCGACTTGCCAATAAGTTTTGTTGTTAAAGTAAGTAACCATAATATTCCTGTATATTTTAATGGCCAGATAATTACCTTTAAGGCAATGGCCGTAAATGGACCAAGCCTTTTCCAATAGGTAGCTCCTATTGTTTTCGGAATAATTTCAGAAACAATTAAAATGAGAAGTGTCATCGCGGCCGATACAACTCCAACAATGTTCACTCCTAAAACATCTATTTTATAAGGGAGTTTTTCTGCTTCAACTCCAACCATAATCGCTCCAACTGTGTGCGCGACAGTGTTAATGGTTAGAATGGCAATTAAAGGTTGGTCAATGTCCTTTTTAAGAGCTGTTAGGGTTTGTGCATAACGCCGTCCTTCTTGAGATTTCACCTTAAGGTAGGTGGGTGTAAAGCTTAAAAGTGTGGCTTCCAAAATAGAGCACAAAAATGAAAAGAAAATGGAAAGTACCGCGTAAACGATTAGTATGGTCATTGAAAGCTATTTTACGTTTAAAATTACGCTTTTATTCTTGAGTTCAAAAATAGAGTTTGTGAGTTAATTCGAAACCCAACGTGCATATCATACTTGAAGCTACCAACCCACATAACGAGGAGGCTCCACATTTTTTAGGTTTAAATACACAATAATTTGCCCACGGTGATGCGTAACGTGATCCAATAAAAGATTTAAAATTTGAAGTTTGCTCTTAGGTCCTGCAAAAAATTTAACAGTTTCTTTTAGTTCTTCTTTGGAAGTAGCCGCTACTGCTTTATCTACAGCATCAAACGCTTTTTCTAACGAAGCGATAATCTCTTCTTTTTTACTAGGAAAACCCTCTGATTTGTCTTTTTCCCTGTTGAAATATTTGGTGCTCAACCAATCCATATTTCCTTGAATATGTTCTAATTGCTCAACAAAACTACGTTGTCGTTCGGTAGGTTTAAAATCGTAATCCTCTTCTGGCATTAATTGGGCCATCTCGATGAGGTATGTTTTCGAATTTCCCCATTTTTCTAAAAAGGCATCTTTGACATTGGCTTGTTGTGCAAACATAGTACTCGAAATTAGTAATGTAAAAAGTAAAATTTTGTTGTTCATTTTATTCAGAATTATGAAATTAGTTTCACCACATCTCTGGCAAAATAAGATGCAATTATATGAGCGCCTGCACGTTTAATCGCAATTAATTGTTCCATCATTACGGCATCGTGATCCAGCCAACCTTTTTCAGCTGCGGCTTTTAGCATGGCGTACTCGCCACTTACTTGATACACAGCAATGGGAACTTCAACAGCATTGCGTATTTCCCGAACGATATCCAAATAGCACAATCCTGGTTTAACCATTACAATATCGGCTCCTTCATCTATGTCCATTTCAACTACTTTGATGGCCTCATCGCGATTGGCAAAATCCATTTGATAGGTTTTTTTATCCTTCGGAATATTTTTTAGATTAACAGGAGCAGAGTCAAGAGCATCTCGAAATGGTCCGTAGTAAGCAGAAGCATATTTAGCGCTATAACTCATGATACCAATATCGGTAAACCCATCATCTTCCAATGCCTCCCGAATAACACCCACGCGACCATCCATCATATCGCTAGGTGCTACAAAATTGGCTCCAGCTTCTGCATGAGAGAGGGACATTTCGGCTAAAACATCTAGGGTATCATCGTTTATAATTTTCCCTTTTTCAACAATTCCATCATGACCGTATTTTGAATAGGGATCCAATGCCACATCACTCATTACAAGCATCTCTGGGGCTGCCTCTTTTACCGTTTTTATAGCTCGTTGCATTAAACCATTTGGGTTGATGGCTTCGGTTCCTTTGTTGTCTTTCAAATTATCGGGCACTTTTACAAATAAAAGCACACTTTTGAGACCCAAAGCCCAAAGCTCTTTTATTTCAACAGAAAGTAAATCCAAACTATAGCGATAATAATTAGGCATGGAAGCAATTTCCGCTTTAATCCCTTTTCCTTCGACCACAAAAATGGGCACTAAAAAATCGTTTGGGGTAATGATGGTTTCACGCACCAAATTGCGAATGGCTTCATTGCTGCGTAGTCGTCTATTTCTTCTAATTGGGTACATAATGATATAATTAAACTAATCTAAATTTGTCGATGTTAATAGTAAGCACTACCAATGGAAAAAGATGGAAATTCCCACATATTATATCCAGTTTTTTGGTTTGCTTAATACTTTAATTAGTTTTTCCTCTTCGCTACCAGCTTTTGGATGATGGTTATATTTCCATTGTACCCGAGGAGGTAAACTCATTAAAATACTTTCAATTCGTCCATTTGTTTTAAGCCCAAATAGAGTTCCTTTATCATGGACGAGGTTAAATTCAACATAGCGACCTCTGCGTATTTCCTGCCATTCTTTTTGTGCTTCAGAAAAAGTTAAGTTTTTTCTTCTTTCCACAATTGGGACATAAGCATCTAAAAAGCTATCACCTACTTGAGTAACAAAATTATACCATTGTTGAAGCGACATTTCATCTGATTTCTTCAAGTAATCAAAAAATAATCCTCCAATACCTCGGCCTTCCTCTCTATGTGTGTTGTAAAAATACGAATCACACCGTTCTTTATACTTAGGGTATAATAACGGGTCATGCGCATCGCAAGCTGTTTTACAAACCTGATGAAAATGTTGTGCGTCTTCTTCAAATAAGTAATAGGGAGTCAAATCCTGACCACCACCAAACCACTGGTCTACAATATTTCCCTCGGTGTCATACATTTCAAAATATCGCCAATTGGCATGCACTGTTGGAACCATAGGGCTTGTGGGGTGCAAAACTAAGCTTAAGCCGCAGGCAAAAAAATGAGCATCAGTAACCCCAAAATATTGCTGCATGCTTTCAGGAAGTTTACCATGTACCTCACTAATGTTTACACCTCCTTTTTCGAAGACGGCGCCGTTTTCGATGACTCGAGTACGACCGCCGCCGCCTTCAGGACGTTTCCAAATATCTTCCTGAAATGTAGCTTTTCCATCAATAGCCTCTAAGCCACTTGTAATGGTGTCTTGAAGTGTTTTAATATAGGATACGAATTGTTCTTTCATAAATGGTCTTAAAAAAATAAGATTCTATTTTCCCGTTTTCTTTTCAGAAATATTCATCCGTTTAGATTCTTGAATTAATCGAACGGTTTCAGTAGTGGAAGCCGTTACAGATAATGGAAGCACTAAAATGATTCCAATTACAGGAATAAAGAGCATTGCCATAAATACAATCCCATTTCCCATCGCAATACCACTATGGTTTCGGACAAATTTGAGACTATCATCATACTTAAAATGTCGTTCCAAAGTATAGTCCATATTACCAAACCCTGCATAATAGGATTGTACTAGAAAAAGTAAAATGGTGGTGAATATATTAACGATAGGAATAAAACTGAAAAGTAGAATTGGAATGGTAAAAAGCAATTCCATACATAGGTTTCGAACGTTAATTCTAATACCCCTCCAAAGTTGGGCACTAAAACTAGAGGTACGATGTTGGTGAACTTCTCCTAATAAATGTGCTTCTATTTTTTCAGAAACAGGGCTCATAAATGGTGCGCTGAGAGCCATAATAATATGTTTATATAAAATAAAACCGATTGCAATGACTAGAATTCCACCTATGATATCACTAATCGTTCTGAAAGTTTCAGATCCCCATTCCCATACCCAAGTCTTGGCAATAATTCCGCCGATATTGTCACTAAGACCATATGCCGAAAATCCTACGAGGGCAAAAGTCAAAAGGCTAATAAGCATTGGCACTCCGAAATATTTCCAAAGGCCTAATTTGCTTATCAACTGGAAGGATCCGCCATACGCTCGAATTCCTCTAAAAATGTTTTTGAACATAACTATATTATTCTGAAATGTATATCAATGTGTTTTCAAAACTCTCTATTTCTTCAATTTTTGTTATTTTTTTAGATTTTCGAAGGCATTTTTGAATGAAATCGATAGTTTTCGCTTCATTTTCGAACATATTCTCTTTAAACCATTGTCGGCCAAGTTTATTATTGTGTAAATCCATCTGCTGGTCTAAAATATCGTTTTTTGTTACTTTTTCATACAGAAGAGTTATTTTTTCGGCCCAAAAGACACTTTTTTGTACATTTTTTGTTCTTTTCAACGAATTTTGACAAATTAAAATATTCCATAGCGCATGACGAAAGGCATTGGCTTTTCCATTTTTATGATGCGTACGGCCATACATCGTATCACAAATATGCATGGTTCGTTTTGTCGCTCGTATCGTTGGCATAATTAACAAAGGTCTTTGCACAAATACAACTGTCAATCTAAATAATTGACCGAGACTCAATTGCTTAATGCGCTTCCAAATGTTCATGATGTAACGCTGTATTCTTTTACGGCGTCAATAAAGGCCTCTGCATTTTCTAATGGAATATTTGGTAAAATACCGTGACCTAAATTTACGATATATCTGTCTTTCCCAAACTCGTTGATCATTTGAGTTACCATTTTTTTAATTTCTGAAGGAGGGCTAAACAAACGAGTGGGATCAAAATTTCCTTGTAAAGTAATCTTACCTCCCGATAAGTATCGTGCATTTTTTGCCGAACAAGTCCAATCTATCCCTAATGCCGCAGCACCACTTTTTGCCATAGTATCTAGGGCAAACCAACAACCTTTCCCGAAAGCAATGACAGGAGCATCTTCTTTTAAGGCGTCAATAATTTGCTGAATGTATTGCCAACTAAATTCTTGATAGTCTACAGGAGAAAGCATACCACCCCAGCTATCGAAAACTTGCACCGCATTCACTCCCGCATTTACTTTTTCTTTCAGGTAAGCGATAGTTGTATCGGTAATTTTTTGAAGTAATTCATGTGCGGCCAATGGTTGGGTAAAACAAAATTGTTTTGCCTTATCGAAGTTTTTACTGCCCTGTCCCTGTACACAATAGCAAAGGATGGTCCAGGGGCTACCCGCAAAACCAATGAGCGGAATTTCATCGTTTAACTTTTCCTTGGTCATTTTTATGGCGTCCATCACATAGCCCAAAGTATCCTGAATGTCTGGTACAATGACTGAATCTAAATCTTTGTGCGATCTAATTGGGTTAGGAAGCCAAGGACCAATGTCTGGTTTCATTTCCACTTCGATGTTCATGGCTTGAGGAATCACTAAAATATCACTGAATAAGATAGCGGCATCCATCCCATATCTTCTAATGGGTTGTACGGTAATTTCGCTAGCAAGTTCAGGAGTTTGACACCTTGTAAAGAAACCGTACTTGGCTTTGATTTCCAGAAACTCTGGTAAATAGCGGCCTGCTTGACGCATCATCCATACGGGAGGGCGAGTTACCGTTTCTCCTTTAAGTGCACGTAGAAATAAATCGTTTTTAATTTTCGTCATTCATCATTGTTTTCACCGTTGTGGCAATAACACTCTCCACAGTGGTCGAATTTGCAACAATCACGTTGCGTATATATTTTTTTGCGGTTGCAGCGGTGGTGTCTCCAATGCAAATAGCTGTTGTATCTGCAAAGTAGTTAGGCATTGCTACAACACCATTTTCTGTAATTTTTTGTCCTTCTACAAAACTCTCGACACCAGTGGGACTAAAAAACATGATTTTGCTCCATTTTTGATCAAAATATTTAGGTTTTAGCTCTGTTCTGTATGTTTTTAGTTCAATAATTGATATTTTTTCATTTTTTAACTGCTGTGGAATTTCATTTCTTCGGTGACTTCCGCAGATGTAGTAAAATGATTCATTTTTGTGATTATTTACTATGAAATGAGCCAATTCAGATGCATTTCTGCTCTTTTTTACTATATTTTGACCATTTTCTTTCAGTTCTATTTCTGTTTTATCACCTACACAGAAACACTCTTTTATATGGGTGGATGCCCCTTTATGTTGAAAGAAAGAGTTGACACCGTTTTGACTGGTGAAAATTGCATTATCAATGTTTTTTGGGACTTGAAAATCAATGAACGAAATTTTGATAGCATTATAAGTTTCAAATGAAAGTCCTGCATTTACCAAAATATCTTCTTGAGATTTCGATAGCCTTTTAGTTGAAAGAATGGACTTTGCGCTCACAACATTTCTTCTTTTATGGCTGTCATTAGTTCTTTTCCACCAGCATCCAATAAATGCAAGGCACATTTTTTTCCGAAGCCATTAAAATCATCCACACTAATAGAGCGTTCCACTTCCAATTTAACTTGACCGTCTAGTGAAAACAAAACTCCTTTAAAATGAATTTCATTCCCGTTTATGGATGCGATAGCTCCAATTGGTGCCGTACATCCACCTTCTAGAACACGTAGAAACTCTCTTTCTATATGTGTGCAAACTTGTGCATTCGTAACATTGAGCTGGACCGTAGCTTCTTTACAGTAACTATCCTTTTCTAAAGCAACTACTACCATCGCACCTTGCGCGGGTGCGGGAATCATCCAATCTAGGGAGATGTATTTTTTAGGAAGAACATGAATTCTGTCTAAACCTGCCTTTGCGAAAATGGCCCCCTGCCATGGGTTTTCTTGTAACTTTTGAAGCCGTGTATTTACATAACCACGCAAGCCTACAACTTGGTGATTTGGATAACGATGCAGCCACTGCGATTTTCTTCGTAGACTGCCTGTAGCGATAACACATGGGTCTTCAAAGTTTGGTGTGCCTTTGGTGACTAGAATATCTTGAGAGGATGCTCTTTCTAAGACGGCTGTTTGAACGATACCTGTAGGTAATGCCGTGGGAACGTCTTTCATGCTGTGTACCGCAATATCTACATCACCATTCAGCATGGCAACGTCTAATGTTTTGGTGAAAATTCCTGTGACACCTAACTCGTAAAGAGGCTTGTCTAAAACGAGATCTCCCATAGATTTTACAGGAATTAATTCAGTTTTATACCCAAGTGTTTCTAACTTATTTTTTACGGTATTGGCCTGCCAAAGAGCAAGTTGGCTGTCACGAGTTCCTATCCTAATGATTTTGCTCACAAATCTTTGTTTGATAGTTGGAATACCTTTTGAATTAATGCAATACTTTCATGAGCAGAACCATTTTCATTTTTCAAATGATTTGCAAATTGAGTAGTGATTTTCTGAATAATGCGAGCACTAATAATTTCGGCCTGTTCTTCATTAAAGTTGGCAATTTTATTTCGCTGATTGTCAATTTCTCCTGCTTTTATTTCTGAAAGTTTTGTTTTTAAAGCCTTGATGGTTGGTGCAAACTTTCGGTTTTCGACCCAAGCATTAAAATCCTTGCTGACATCGGCAATAATTTTCTTCGCTAAAGGAATTTGAGATTGACGGTGTTCCAACGTTTTATCGGTTACCTGAGAAAGGTCATCCAAATGAATAAGAGTGACATGTTCATTTTCGGTTACGTTGTACGCTACGTCTCTAGGAATTGAAAGATCAAGAATGAGTAATGGCTTTTTTAGATAAAGTAACTCTTTATTGATGGTAGGTTGTTGTGCGCCTGTGGCAACAATTAAAATGTCACTGTTGGCAATCTCACTTTCAATATTAGCGTAATCCTTCACTACTAAGTTAAACTTACCTGCAATTTCTTCAGCCTTTATTTTCGTTCTGTTTATAAGTGTGATGCGCTCATTTTTGGTATGCTTTATTAGATTTTCGCAGGTGTTACGGCCTATTTTTCCAATTCCGAAAAGCGTAATATTTTTTTCTGAAACAAAAGGAACACGAGCCATTATATATTGCACCGCGGCAAAACTTACTGAGGTGACACCAGTAGAAATTTCGGTTTTATTTTTAATTCGTTTACTAGCCTGAATCACCGAATTTCCCAAACGCTCCATATAGGCGTTTAGCATTCCCATTTCTTTGGATCGATGGAGACCATTTCGTAGTTGACTGATAATTTCGAAGTCACCTAAAATTTGACTATCCAATCCAGTACCCACCTTAAAAAGGTGTGATACTGCGTCATTGTTTTTATGAACGTATGCTACTTTTTCAAATTCCTCGACAGTGCCTTGGGTATGCTCGCACAACAGTTCGATAAGTTGAAGCGGGTGTTGGGCAATGCCATAAAGTTCAGTGCGATTACAGGTTGAGATAACACTTAAAGATGGAATTTCATTTTTTTTAGCTTGAAGTAAAATTGCCTTTTGAGCTGTTTCAGTAACACTGAAATGTCCACGAGTTTCGGCATCTGCCTTTTTGTAGTTGAGCCCGATAGCGTAAAAGTGCCCAGACAAGGAATAGTCCGGGTTTGTCTCTACAGTAGAAGAATGTCCTTGAGCGTTATTTTTCATAATGAACAGTGCAAAAATACCTGCTTGTTTTATTAGAAAGTAACGCAAGCGGTATGATTTATATCGTTGGATGTTAATTTTTACTGTAAATTGCTGTTTTACGGCTGAAAACAGCTAATTTAGTATCATTCTAAACAATAAAACATCACTTTCGATATATGATTTCTGAAAAAAATGTCGCTAAAGGAATATATAATGAAACCCTTATTGAAGATGGTTTTTTCATATTAAAATTCCATAATGAAACAGAAGAAACACAGCTATTTAGGCGTGAGATGAGTGCTACTTTTATACAATTTCACTTTTGTGTTAAAGGTTCTGCTTCTTTCAGTTTTAATAATGGAAGTTATCATTTACCCATCAGCGAGGATAGCTCTCTATTATTGTACAATCCGCAATTGGATTTGCCAATAGAAATTACTGTTGATGCACATTCTTGGGTACTATCGGTATTACTACCCATTGTAAAATTTCACTCTTTGTTTTCCACATAAGCCAATTATATTACTTTTTTGAGTGGGGAAAATAAGAACAGAAAGTATTATAAAGATGCTCAAACCTCACCTTCTATGTCCATTGTTCTTAATCAGTTAATGAATTACAATTTACATTCCTCGGTGAAACCATTGTATTTTAAAGGAAAGGTTTACGAGCTTTTGAGTTTATATTTTAATCGTCCAGTTGATGTGGATGTAGAACAATGTCCGTTTTTAGTAGATGATGACAATGTAGCAAAAATAAAGAATGCCAAACAGATTATGATTTCGCGAATGTCCGAACCGCCAACGTTGCAGGAACTTTCAGAAGAAATAAATTTACCGTTAAATAAATTGAAAGAAGGGTTTAAGCAGGTTTATGGAGATTCGGTATTTAGTTTTTTATTCGACTATAAAATGGAAGTCGCCCGACAGCTTCTAGCTACTGGCTCTTACAATGTAAATGAGGTAGGGTTAAAGGTCGGTTATAGTACGGCAAGTCATTTCATTGCTGCTTTCAAAAGAAAATTTGGGACTACACCTAAGAAATTTGTCATGGGCTTAGGTATTTAAGGGTTGTTTTTATAAATGGAAGGTATAGCACTATGTAACTTTACCAACTTTTTAAGAACCTTTTAGCTTGTACTCGTTATTTTTGTGGTTCTCAAAAATCAACTATGAAAAAAGGAGTACTCCTTGTTAACTTAGGCTCACCAGATAGTGCACAACCTAAAGACGTTAAGAGGTATCTCGATGAATTTTTAATGGATCCTCGTGTTATTGATGTGCCACGTTGGGCTCGTATTTTATTGGTTAGAGGAATCATTTTAAACACACGTCCTAAGAAATCGGCAGAGGCCTATGCTAAAATATGGTGGAAGGAAGGGTCTCCATTGATTGTTCTTTCAGAAAGACTTCAAAAAAAGGTAGGAGGAAAAGTAAATATCCCAGTTGCTTTGGCGATGCGTTATGGATGTATGACGATACAAAACGGCTTACAGGAATTGGTAGACCAAGGGGTGGATGAGGTGTTGACAATTCCATTATACCCTCAGTTTGCCATGGCCACAACAGAAACTATTAACGTTCGTGTGGCTGAGTTAAAGGAGCAGTTTTTTCCAAATTTGAAAGTGAGTTCACTTTCTTCTTTTTACAACCGTCAAGAATATGTAAATGTGTTGGCAAGAAGTATTGGTGAAGGGTTGGAAGGGTTGGATTATGAGCATTTACTATTTAGCTATCATGGTGTCCCAGAACGACATATTCGAAAGAGTGATGTGACACAATCTCATTGTAAAATTGACGGTAGTTGTTGTAAAACACCAAGTAAGGCACATCGTTTTTGTTATCGCCATCAGTGCTATGAAACTACTAAGAATGTAGCAGAAAAATTAAAATTAAAAGAAGGAACATATTCTACTTCATTTCAATCTCGACTTGGTTTTGATCCGTGGTTACAACCTTATACAGATCGCACTATTGAGAGAATGGGTTTGGCTGGGGTTAAAAAAATGGCCATTGTCACTCCTGCTTTTGTGAGTGATTGCTTAGAGACATTGGAGGAGATTGCGATGGAGGGAAAAGAGATTTTTGAAGAAGTAGGGGGAGAAGAATTCACCACTATCCCATGCCTCAATGATAGAGACGATTTCGCCACTTTACTTACCCATTGGATCGAACAGTGGCGCATTGTTGATATAGATAAAGCTATAGCATAATTTGTGAAAAGAAATTCAGACGCATTAGGGACCGATTCCATTAGTAGCTTACTTGTGAAGCAAGCAGTGCCAGCATCCATTGGTATTTTGGTGATGTCTCTTAATATGATTGTTGATACCATTTTTGTGGGTCGCTGGATTGGCCCGAAGGCTATTTCTGCTATTACAGTTGTGGTTCCGGTAACTTTTTTTATTGCGGCTATTGGTCTGGCCATAGGTATAGGGGGTAGTTCTGTGCTATCAAGAGCTTTAGGTGTACAAGACAATAGAAAAGCGTTGCGAGTATTTGGGAATCAAACTACGCTTACTTTTTTCACTTCTAGTATTTTGGCGGTTTTGGGATTAATTTTTCAGAATGATTTAATCGAATTTTTTGGTGCGGACGAGTCTTTTAGAGATTTAGCACTCACTTATTATCGCATCGTATTATATGGTATTGTGATGCTTTCTATGTGCATGATGGGCAACAACGTGATAAGAGCAGAGGGGAAACCCAAATTTGCCATGTACGCCATGTTGCTTCCTGCGATAGGCAATATCTTTATGGATTACCTATTCATCAACGTTTTTGACATGGGTATGGCAGGAGCCGCTTGGGCTACCTTTATTAGTTACTTTATTTGTTTTGTCTTTATCTTTTGGTTTTTTGTAGTTAAAAGTGAACTTCGATTAAAACTTCAATCTTTTGTTTTAAATCGCAGTATTGTTAAGGAAATCAATGCTTTGAGTTTTGTTACTTTGGCGCGACAAGGAACCATTGCAGTACTTGTAATTTTACTGAATAATGTACTTATAACCTATGGAGATTCTTTGGATGTAGCTTCTTACGGAATTATAAGCAGAATGCTAATGTTTGCCCTATTTCCTGTTATTGGAGTTAATCAAGGGTTTTTACCCATTGCTGGATACAATTATGGTGCGAAGAAGTTTGAGCGAGTTCGTGAATCCATAAACACTTCTATTAAGTATTCTGGGGTATTAGCATTGTTTATTTTTGCGGTAATCATGTTGTTTTCTTCGGAAATCGTTTCGATATTTTTAAGTAATTCTGAAAGTTTGGATGCGGCTACTTTGGCGGATAATAAAGAAATTTTACGCAGAACACCATCAGCACTTCGATGGGTGTTTGCAGCAACACCTGTTATAATAATCCAGTTGATTGGAGCTTCCTATTTTCAAGCAATTGGGAGAGCAATGCCAGCCTTATTGCTGAGTCTTACAAAGCAAGGATTTTTCTTGATACCGTTGTTGTTAATATTACCGCAGTGTATTGGTGTTTTTGGTGTTTGGATTGCCTTTCCCATAGCAGATATTTTAGCTACAATTGTGACGGGGTATTATCTTTATAAGGCGGTTAAAAAAGACCTTATTTCGACATAAAAAAGGAGCCCATAATTGGACTCCTTTGTATATTATTCAGTATAAAAAATACTTACCAAATCCGTACGCGGTCTTCTGGCTTTAAGTACATTTTATCTCCTTCTTTAATATCAAATGCTTCGTAAAACGCATCTATGTTTAAAAGAGGCTGTGTTGCTCTATATCGCCCAGGAGAGTGTGGGTTTGTTTTTACTTGAGTACGTAGTGCTTCATCTTTTGAAAGAGTTCTCCATACGGTAGCCCAACTCATAAAGAAACGCTGTTCTGCAGTCAATCCATCGATATCCTCTGGGCGACCATTTTCTTTGTAGTAGCTTTGCAATCCATCATAGGCTCCTAGCAATCCACCTAAATCACCAATATTCTCACCCAAGGTAAATTTACCATTGATATAAACACTGTCTAAAACTTCAATTTGGCTATATTGATCAGCCAAGGCATCTGCTCGAGCAGTAAATTGCTCTAAATCTGAATCGGTCCACCAGTTCACCAAGTTTCCATTGGCATCAAATCGAGAACCGCTATCGTCAAAAGCATGAGAAATTTCGTGACCAATCACAGCACCCATTCCACCATAATTAACAGCGTCATCAGCTAGATAATCGTAAAATGGCGCTTGTAAGATAGCAGCAGGGAAAACGATTTCATTGTTTAATGGGTTGAAGTATGCATTTACCGTTTGAGGCGACATACCCCATTCTCCTTCATCAACAAGCTCTCCAATTTCAGCAAAGTTTTTATCTCTTCTCCACTTGCTAACGGCCATCATATTTTCGAAATATGAATTACTTTCTTTCACTTCTAATTTTGAATAGTCTTCCCACTTATCAGGATAACCAACCTTCACCGTAAAATTGTCAAGTTTTTCAATGCCTTTTAATTTTGTAGAATCACTCATCCATTCCAGCTTGTTTATTCTCACTTTAAAAGCAGAAATCACATTGGCGATCATTTGCTCTGCCTTTACTTTTGCTTCAGCAGGGAACTTAGCATCTACATATAATTGTCCCAAAGCTTCTCCAACCGTTCCGTTTACAGTAGATAAAGCTCTTTCGTCTGCGGCACGTTGTTTTTCAGCACCTCTAAGGTATTTGCTGTAAAATTCCCAATTGGCAGTTTCAATTTCTTCGGTTAACATACTTGTAGCACTATTAAACGTATCCCAACGAACCAATGTTTTGATATCTTCTATTGGAGTTGTTTCCAAGAAAGAATTCACAGCAGCTACATATTTGGGTTGTGTTACAATTAAAGTATCTAGTTGCTTTGTAATTCCATAATCGACAAGCATTTTCTTAAAATCGATAGAAGGAAGCATTTCTTGAATTTGGGCAACGCTTCTTGGATTATTAGATTTTCTACTGTCTCTGCGCTCTACTTTAGTAAAACGAGGCTCTGCCAATTGAGTTTCCATGGCAAGAATTTTATCGGCAGCAGCTTTTGCAGTTGCCTCATCATCTCCTAACAGTTGTAACATCCGTGTGATATGCTCTACATATTTGGCTCTAGTTTCCTTAGACTTTTCGTCTTGATCTAGGTAATAGTCACGATCTGCCAATCCAAGTCCATTGTTCCAGAGGTATGCTACGTTCATGGAGCTATCATTAAAATCGGCAGAAGCACCAATTCCGAAGAACGGGGTTGACACCCCAGGAACACTTGCGAAAACAGTTTGTAAATCACCAATGTTTTGTATACCAGCAATTGCATCCAATGCTGGCTGTAATGGAGAGATTCCAGCAGCATTTCGGGACTCCATATCCAATTTTGAATCGAATATAAATAATGCCTTTGCTTGATCTGTTTCAGCACTGTAAGCACCGCTCTCTTTTGCTTTTGCAATTATTTCCAATACGTCTTTGTCTGTTGATTTTCTCAATACTGAAAACCCACCCCAACTCGTACGATCCTCGGGAATTTTAGTATCCCTCATCCAAGTTCCATTCACATAATTGTAAAAATCGTCTTTAGGGCTAACTAGAGTGTCCATATTGGCCAAAATAATTCCATGTGGCTCGGTATCAACCTTGGCGGTTTCTTTATCCTCACATGAGCTCACGAAAAAGGCTACTGCGCCAAAAGCGACGAGGGATTTAATAATGTTTGTTTTCATTGAATCTTGTTTTTTATGAGACGAAAGTCTCGAAAATTGGTTACGTATAAGTGGTTTAAATTTGTAATTGTTACATCGCTATTTTTTCTGATCTTTAAGTTCGGCGCGATATACCGAATCCAAGAATTTCTTTTGCTTTTCGAGTTCCTTTTTCTCATTGTCGATACGTTGTAAATCGATTCTGTCTTTCTGAAACTTTTCATTCAACTGAACGATTAGGTTTTTAACTGCCCAATTAGTTTCGTCGATATTGGATTCTATTTTTTCTACAACAATCACTTCTCGATCTCTGTTAACTTCCTGTTTCAGTAGTTCAACTCGGGTACGTACAATAACTATCCTCGAATAAATGGCGTTTGTATATAGAGTGTCTGGGATTTTTTTTGAAAGTGAATCTGTATGTGACAGTAATTTTTCCGCTTTCAACCGTAGGCTTTCTAAGTTCAACCCATTTAATGTGGAAGCTTCCGCATAGAAATCGTCATAAACCGACCAATTTTCTATTTGTTCTCTGGCGTTATTTGATAATTCGGGAAAGGTGTATTTTTTAATACTGTACCGCAATGTATCCTGTGCTAAATTGTCTTCAATATTATCTTCTTGGGAAGAGTTTCCGCAGGAAATTAAAAAGAAGGGGAATACTAAAAATACGAATCGTGCTAAATGCGGCTTCATGTGTAAGCTAAAAAAGCAAATATACTAGTTCTGTTGGCAATGCACAGTTAATTTTATTGTAAAGAGCCTCGCTAACCTTCTAATTTTAAACTTGTAGAAACATCTGAGAGAATGAAGAGTCCTTTCACATAAAAAAAGTTAAACAAGTAAAGCGTAATATCCCTTATATTTACGCGACTTAAAATGATTCCTCAATTCTAGCTTATATCTAATATGAAGAAAAGAATATTAATTATTGGTGCCTGCGGCCAAATAGGGACTGAACTTACCGCCAAATTGCGTAAAATATATTCAACACATAAGGTAATTGCCAGTGATATAAGGGAAGGGGATGAGGCGTTAATGAATAGTGGGCCTTTTGAAATATTAGATGCTACCGACTATAATGCTATTGAAGATGTAGTGATTCGACATGAAATTACAGATGTATATTTAATGGCAGCTATGCTTTCGGCTACGGCAGAAAAGTTTCCCATGAAAGGATGGAATCTCAATATCAACTCTCTTTTTAATGTTCTTAATCTAGCTAAGGAAAAAAATATTGAAAAAATATTCTGGCCTTCAAGCATTGCTGTTTTTGGCCCAACAACCCCTAAAACCAACACTCCGCAACGAACCATCATGGAACCTTCTACAGTGTACGGTATAAGCAAGCAAACGGGAGAACGCTGGTGCGAGTATTACTTTAATAGGTATGGAGTTGATGTGCGCAGTATCCGCTATCCAGGTTTGATAAGCTATAAAACACTCCCAGGTGGAGGTACTACCGATTATGCCATCGATATTTATCACAAAGCGTTGAAACATGGGACGTATGTTAGTTTTTTAAATGCTGAAACTACTTTGCCTATGATGTTTATGGAGGATGCTATTAATGCAACTATTGGCATTATGGAGGCTCCTTCTGAAAAGATAAAAATTCGCTCGGCTTATAATTTGGCAGCAGTAAGTTTTAACCCTGAAGAGATTACTGCCAGCATCCAAAAACACATTCCAGACTTTACCATTGGCTATAAACCAGATTTTCGCCAAGCCATTGCCAATTCTTGGCCACAAAGCATAGACGACAGTGATGCCCGTACTGATTGGGGTTGGGAGCATAAATTTACACTGGAGGATATGACCCAGATTATGCTGGATAATTTGAAAGAGTAGGGTTAATGCTTATTTAAAGCATCCAAATGGTCTTTTACACTTATGGTCTTTGGATGA
>JAESTG010000113.1 GCA_016763715.1 Flavobacteriaceae bacterium | reverse complement strand
AGGACCTTCACGAAAGGTAAACGAACTAGATAATAGAGGCAGTCATTTCTACCTAGCTATGTATTGGGCAGAAGCCCTAGCCAATCAAGATAAAGATGAGGTTTTGAAAAATCGTTTTACCCCAGTTGTTTCGGCATTGAGAGCAAATGAAAATAAAATCATAGACGAATTGAACAAAGTTCAAGGATCACCAGTTGACATAGGAGGTTACTACTTACCTACTGTAGATCTAGTAACGCAGCAAATGAGACCCAGTGCTACCTTTAATAAGATACTCGCAGATATAGATTAATCATAAATCTATTTGCAATGTTAATTTTAAAAACCTTCTATCACGGAAGGTTTTTTTATTGTAATTTCATACGCATTTTAAGACAATTAATTTGAAAAAACTTATTCTCCTCTGCTTATTCTTCGGAACCTATCTGACCTCTGCACAAGAAAAATTTACACTAAGTGGAACCATAACCGAAACAGCAACTGGAGAAACCTTGATTGGGGTGAATGTGATTTTTCCTGAATTACAAACGGGGATAATGACCAATGAATATGGATCCTACTCTATTACCATTCCAGAGGGAGAATATGAGGTGGTATATAGTAGTATTGGATTCACACCAAAAAGAATGACCCTACTCTTGGATGTAAACATTACTCAAAACGTCACGTTGGAGTATGATACGGAAGAATTAGATGAAATAATTATTAGTGCAGATGTGGAAAGAGCCAGTATACGGGCCCCACAAATGAGCGTGAATACTCTAAAAGTAAGTACAATTAAAGCGATACCTGTACTACTAGGTGAAGCTGATGTTGTAAAAGCACTTCTTTTACTTCCTGGGGTTACCAATGCGGGTGAAGGAGCTTCTGGATTTAATGTCCGTGGTGGTGCCGTAGACCAAAACCTCATTTTATTGGATGAAGCCACTATTTTTAATTCATCTCACTTATTCGGTTTCTTTTCGGTTTTTAATCCAGATGCGATTAAAGATGTAAAACTCTTCAAAGGTGGGATTCCAGCACGATATGGCGGTCGAGTTTCTTCAGTATTAGAAATTTTTCAGAAAGAAGGAAATAGTAAAGAACTAAAAATAACTGGTGGCATTGGTGCTGTGGCAAGTAGATTGTTAGTCGAAGGACCTATTGTAAAAGACAAAAGTGCTTTTTTAGTTGGAGGACGAGCTTCGTATGCACGTCTCTTCCTTCCTCTATTTGATATTGACAACAAAGCGTACTTCTACGATTTAAACACCAAACTCAACTATAGAATCAACGAAAAAAATAACATTTTTCTTTCTGGGTACTTTGGAAGAGACCTATTCAGTATTAATGATAGCTTTGTAAACACTTACGGAAATGCTGTAGGTAATTTTCGATGGAACCATATCTATTCGGACAAACTGTTCTCCAACCTTTCATTAATCTATTCTGACTATTTCTATGGCCTGGAATTAGATTTTGTTGGATTTGAGTGGGAATCTGGAATTCAGAATTTCAATCTGAAATACGACCTCAAGCATTATCTCACCGATAAGCTTCAGGTGAACTACGGAATCAATAACATTTATTACAGTTTTAATCCAGGTAAGATAAAACCGAATAATCCCGAATCGGGAATTATTGAAGAGCAACTTATAAAAAAATATGCCAATGAATTTGCCGCATATGTAGATGTGGAACACAAAATAACTCCCTATTTAAGTGTTGAATATGGACTTAGAGTAAGTCATTTTATTCGGTTTGGACAAGATGAAATCAACATCTATGAAGATCAGAATCCTGTAGTATTCGATCCATTTTTACTTATTTACACAGAAGCCGAACCTTTGGAAACAGTCGCATCTAGCCGAAGTGACCAACTCGCTTCTTTCACCAATTTTGAGCCGAGACTATCTGTAGCATACTCATTCAATCAAGACGCATCCATTAAAGCCAGTTACACCCGTCTTTCTCAATATTTGCATCTTTTGTCTAATACCAGTTCCCCTACCCCATTAGACGTTTGGACGCCTAGTGGACCATACATAGAACCACAGTTATTAGATCAATATGCTTTTGGGTTTTTCAAAAATTTAAGAGACCGTAATTTCACCTTAGAGACCGAAATATTTTACAAAAAAATTCAAAATAGAATAGATTATATCGACGGTGCCAATTTGATTGCCAACAATGCAATTGAGCAAGTAATTTTAAATGGAGAAGCCAGAGCATATGGCCTAGAAGTATTGCTTCGGAAGAATACAGGTAAATTTCAAGGCTGGTTGGCTTATACCGTTTCAAAGTCGGAGCAGCGGACTCCAGGAAGAACAGCCAGCGAAATTGGAATTAACAATGGAAAATGGTACAATACACCATATGACAAACCACATGATATCTCCTTGTACGTTAATTATACGTTGAATAAAAAGTGGAGCTTCAATTCAAATTTTGTATTCCAAACAGGTCGCCCTACCAATTATCCAATTGGTCAATTCGAATTTCAAGAGCTTGTAATTCCATACTTCGGATTAAGAAATATAGAGCGTCTACCAAATTACCATCGTGTTGATATCTCGGCCACATTAACTCCTTCAAAAAACAAAGGTAGGTCTTGGCAGTCCGAATGGATTTTCAGTATATATAATTTATATGATAGAAGGAATGCGGCTTCTATAAATTTCAGACAAAATCAAGATACGGGTGTCAATGAAGCTATTCGAACCTCCATTTTTGGTATTGTACCATCAGTCACTTATAACTTTAAGTTTTAGGAAATGAAAAAAATCCTAATTTTATTGATTATTTTTCTAACATGTGTCCAGTTTAGTTCATGCGAAGATGTTGTGGAGGTTACCCTACCAACTGAACCTCCAAGGCTCATTATTGATGCCTTAATAAGAGTGGATACTTCTCAGTCCACTACCATTGCACAAGTCACAGTTAAGCAAACCAATTCATTTTTTGAAACTATAATACCCGCCAACCTGCAACAGATTACCATATTCAATTCGGAAACTAACAATGCATTCATCTTAATAGAAGACCCTATTGGCTCAGGAATTTATAAGTCAGAAACAAGTACGACATCTCTCATGAATGGTGGTGAGTTTTTTCTTCAAGTTGATTTTGAAGATGAATTTTTCGTAGCATACGCTACCTTTCAGCCTACTTCAAATATCGACACCATTGTTTTTGGAGATGGAACACTTTTCGATGAAGATGACACCGAAATCATTATTGAATTCACAGATAATCCAGAAAGAGATGA
The DNA here is from genome assembly GCA_016763715.1 of Flavobacteriaceae bacterium. Next base: position 2,517 of record JAESTG010000113.1, on the reverse strand, counting down.
TTTTTATTTGTTCGACTTTGACCTAGGAAATTATCTAGTAAGTGAAGATGAATTTTATCAAGGGCAACAATTTTCATTCTCCTATTTTTATGATGAAGTTTTGTCAACTGGGGACGAATTAGAAATTAGTATTATGGGAATTGATGAAGGCTTCGCAAATTATATGAACAAGTTAATTGAGCAAAGCGAAGGGGCTTTTGGTCCTTTTGAAACTCCCGCGATTACTGTGCGGGGAAACATTATAAATGCAACAACTATTGACAATGAAAATAATTTTGACAATACAGACACCTCCAACAACTTTGCATTGGGCTATTTTGCAATTGTTCAAGAAAATAAACAAACACTAATAGTAAAGTGAAGATTATATATGAAAAAATGTGTTTATTATTTTAGTATTCTCGCAGTATTGGTCACGATGGCTTCCTGTGAAGACGTAATTGAAGTAGATTTACCCACTGAGGATCCGAGGCTCATCATCGATGCACTCATTAGAGTAGACACTTTGCAAACGACAACACTTGTAAGCGTAAAAGTTAGTCAGACCAACTCATTTTTTGAGTCGTTACCTCCAGCAAATTTGCAACAAATAACTTTGGTGAATTTAGACTTTCCGTTGGGAGGGACGGATCCCCCTGTCCTTAACGAAGAACAAGCTGGAACTGGTATATACACAAAATTATTTCCTACGGAATACTTAACACAGGGACGTCTCTTTTTACAGGTTGATTTTGAAGATAAGTTTTTTGTTGCCAGTGCACAGTTCGTACCCACTGTCCCTATTGATACTATAGAAATTGGTGAAGACATTCTATTTGACGAAGACGACACAGAAATTATAGTGACTTTTACAGATAATCCCGATCGAGATGACTATAATCTATTTGACTTCGATTTTGGTGATTTCTTGGTAACCGAAGATGAATTTTATCAAGGGCAGCAGTTTACATTTTCTTATTTCTATGATAAACTTCTTATGGTTGGTGACAAAGTAGAGATAAGTATCATGGGAATTGACGAAGGTTTTGCCAAATATATGAATAAGCTAATAGAGCAGAGTCAGGGAGATTTTGGCTCTTCTGAAACCCCATCAATTACGGTTAGAGGAAATTTTATCAATGCAACCCAAATTGACAACGACGGTACTTTTGACAATACAAACGACCCTAATAATTTTGCTCTTGGGTATTTTGCTGTAGTGCAAGAATTTAAACAAACAATTATTATTGAGTAAACAGATGACCATATAATTTTAACAAAGAAAGCGAACTCATTTTCCAAAGGAAAATATGTGTACGTTCTATAAGTATCTGTTTTATCCGTACTTTTGAATAGCATAAAATCACTTCATTGAGCTTTTCAAAAACCACAGAGCAAGACTCAAATTATAACGAATTAGAACGGATGTCAGTTTCTGAAATACTCCGTAATATTAATTCTGAAGACAAAACAGTACCGCTGGCAATTGAAAAAGCACTACCCAGTATTGAAAGACTTACCCAAGTTGTTTCTGAAAAATTAAAGAGCAAAGGTCGTTTGTTCTATTTAGGAGCAGGCACTAGTGGGCGATTAGGCATTGTAGACGCCAGTGAATGCCCTCCCACATTTGGAGTCCCACATGGGTTGGTTATTGGAATAATCGCTGGGGGTGATAGCGCCATTCGAAAAGCAGTAGAATTTGCAGAAGACTCCAATGACCAAGGCTGGAAGGATTTGCAAGAACATACACTAACAGACAAGGATGTAGTAATAGGAATTGCTGCCTCTGGCACAACGCCGTATGTCATTGGAGCACTTAAAAAGTGCAATGAATTAGGTATAATAACTGGGTGTATTACGTGTAATGCAAATAGTCCTTTAGCCAACACCGCTAAATACCCTGTAGTAGCAGTAGTTGGACCCGAATTTGTAACTGGTAGTACGCGTATGAAAGCTGGTACCGCCCAGAAATTAATCCTAAACATGATTTCAACTACCGCCATGATTCAAATGGGGAAAGTAAAAGGTAATAAAATGGTCGATATGCAACTAAGCAATAATAAATTAGTAGACCGTGGTACTCGAATGATTATGGACGAATTGGAAATTAAAGAAGACGAGGCTGCATTTCTACTTCAAAAACATGGAAGTGTGCGACTGGCTGTAGACGTTTATAAAAATGAAAGAAACTAACCAAAAATATACAGACAAACAACTATTAGTTAAAGGTCTAAAACGACTAGCACTAGCCTTACCGATTCTAGTAGTCACTACTTATATATTCACATTTGCGTTTTTAAATAAGGACACTATCCCTCTTTACATCTTTTTGATTCTTGGGATTTTGGCCATGGCAGCGACAATTTTCTTACTCTTCAGCGGAATCAAAACCATCATGAAAGCTATATTTCATGACTAATAATTATGGCAACAGCCGGGCTATTCGCTATATATCTCTATAGCTTGCAGCGATAGAGAGGATACCACTACTATCCCTGTTGCGAGTTTACCTAAGATTAATAAACCTATTTTATTCTT
>JAESTG010000112.1 GCA_016763715.1 Flavobacteriaceae bacterium | reverse complement strand
TTGCTAAAAGTGCGATTCGTCACAACATGGGACAAGATTTACCAGACATGAAAACCCCTACCTGTATTATTTGGGGTAGAAATGACAACGTTACGCCTCCGGAGGTCGCTGTCGAGTTTAATGAAAAATTGCCCGATTCCGACTTGTATTGGATTGATAAATGTGCTCATGCTGCCATGATGGAACATCCTGATACTTTTAATGACGTGCTCTATGCATGGATACAAAAGCGTAATTTCTAGGGGTTTTTAACAACAAAATAAACTTATCAATCTATAACATTCTACGTCTTGAAAATTACTTCAGCAGAATTTGTAATAAGTAACAGTGATGTGGACAAATGCCCATCCAATCAATTGGCAGAGTACGCTTTTATTGGACGAAGTAATGTTGGGAAATCATCATTGATTAATATGTTGATGCAACGGAAAAGTTTGGCAAAAACTTCTGGACGACCAGGGAAAACACAGCTTATCAATCATTCTCTCATCAACAAAAATTGGTATTTAGTAGATTTACCTGGCTATGGTTATGCTCGAGTTTCAAAGAGTGCTAAAAAAATATTTCAGAAATTCATCACCAAATATTTCGAAAAAAGAGAGCAATTAGTTTTAGCTTTTGTATTGATTGATTGCCGTCATGAACCTCAACCTGTTGATTTGGAATTTATGCAATGGATGGGAGAAAAACAGGTTCCATTTACCATTATCTTCACCAAAGCCGATAAGCTAAAACCCAACGCCATACAACGAAATATTGACGCCTATAAACTCAAAATGTTAGAAACTTGGGAAGAGATGCCCATGCATTTTGTAACTTCAGCTAGCAAGAGCATTGGGCGTGACGAAGTACTGGCTTATATTTCCTCTATTAATGAAGAGATAAACGCCTCGTAATTTCCTCAATCAAAGCTTCTGATGAGCTTAGAGCATCTAATTCTCCCGAAGAAATAAAAAGTTTCAATTCCATTTCCTTTTCTGAAAATATGATTGGAAAATTATAAACAGGTAGCTGTTTATATTTATAGCGCTCCAAAAATTTATCTTTATGATAGAACTCCAAAGGTGTTTCGCTATTTTCCCGAAATGCCTTCCATAGTTCGTCTTCCGTAAAAGTACCAAAGGTAATTGCGCACAAGTTGCAATCGTAAGTCGACGGGCTTACAATTTTATGGGCGCTGTCAAAAATTTTATCTAGAAACCCTGAATTAGCATTGTATACGAAAATAAGTTTCATAATTAAGGATTTAGCTTAAACCACAAAGCTACCTATTTTCATAATAAAAAAGGGAACAGAGTAATTAACACCCTGCTCCCTTCAGAAGTAATCAAACTATCACCTCAATTATGAATCTTCGAAAATAGCTAACACTACTATTTCACAATCAACTATTTACTCACTGTGTTTTCAGTGGTTTTAAGAGCAGTAACAACCACCGTTTATTGGATGTAAGATGCCATTTAACTCGTTTATTTATTGATAACTCAAAATAAAAGAATTAAATGAAGAGTAAATGTTAGCTAGCTAACATTTCAAAAACTAAACTGAGGAATATTATTTTTTCACAAGCTCTAGCTTCTCTGCAAAGTAATCGCAAAAATCCAACATTGTAGCACTCATCTTTTCATCGTTGGTAGCCCTTTGAAAGGTTCCCGCCATGGCTGTAAGCGTTTGATGAAAAAACACTTTCATCTCATCAAGCGGCATATCCTTAGTCCACAAATCAATGCGAAGCGCCTCTTTCCCTTTTGAATCCCAAACCGACAATAACATGGCTTTTGCCTCTTGATTAGTTACATCTCCTCCAGGAGCTGACCAATGTATTTTTTCTGGGACTTTGTTCTCATCCAAGCCTACGTTTATTTTTATTTCTGAAGTATGTACGCTCATTTTTTCGGTTTGTATTTAGAGTTTTTAAATAATTCTTCTGCAGGTATTGTCATTAATTGTGATGGTGACACATCGTTCTTTTCCATATAAGATTGAACTATTTTCCATCCAATATATCGACCTACCATACCAGGTGATTCGTTGTCTAATTCTAAGTTAAATTTAGAGAAAGGAGCTGGATTTATAAATCGTCCAGGGAGTTTTACATCGCTGCTAAATAGTAATTCTTTTTCAATAAAAAAGCTCCAAATATAGGCCTCATTCTCTTGTGCCCATAACAGTTCGTTTTCTGTATATCCAATTTTGTTTGCATCACTAACGTTTGGCAACCAAATATCCTTTAAGTAAAGTTCTTTTCCGAAGTAAACCATCTTCGACAATAGAGTTCGCTGACGTGGTACTTCAATATAGTTTCGACTATAAGCAGTAGCCACATCAGAAGTAACCATATCCGACTTCATAGTTTTTGTTATAAATCTAGAAATATCAGTATAAAAATAATGTTCGCTGCCTAGATAGGTATCTAATTCAATAATAAGAAGGCTATCCGCTACAATCACCTTGTTTCTATAATCTACGTCTGAAGTGGTTGTATATACTTTTGGTACGTCGAAATTTTCAAAATAATATTTGATATGTTGAAATAAAGAGTGTAGGCCTTCTTCTAGATTTTCTTCGGAAGGAGATACTTTCAAAACCTCTTCATTCAAACTTAACTGAAGAGTATCAACCATACGCTGTTCCCACACACTATCGTCAAAACGTTCAGGAAAAAACAAAGTGTATTTACTCTTTAAATCTGGCAAATCATTTATAGTAGCATTTCCGAATATTTTATCAAAACGCACCAACTCAAAATCGACTGGAATTTCAGTAATTTCCTGTTCAACTTTAGATTTTGAGGTACAACCTACATGCAATATGACAACCAGAATAAGCAAAAGAAATTTATTCATACAATGATTTTATAAGGTCTTTAACGCTATTGCTTTTTTTTAATTTTAGTTTTCACTTACTTTTGTGCTGCAAAGGTATCTTTTTAGTTTATAAAATAACATAAAGCCTACATCAAACATAGCATTAACTCTGTCCAAAAGTTTAAAAAAAATATGCATACTGAAAAAGTTATAAATCACATTGTAAATTGGTTAAAGGATTATGCTATCAATGCTAAAATGGAAGGCTTTGTTATAGGAATAAGCGGCGGAATAGATTCGGCTGTTACTTCCACTTTATGTGCTCGCACAGGACTCAAACTACTATGCCTTGAAATGCCCATTCATCAAGCCCCTTCTCAAGTAAACAGAGCATATAACCACATTGATTGTCTAAAGTCTAATCACGATCAAGTATATATGAAACAAGTAGAATTAACCTCCGTTTTTGATGGACTAATAGATGTACTTCCCCCAGTTGATAATGAAGAGTCAAGGTTTATGGCATTAGCCAATACTAGAGCTCGTTTACGAATGACCAGCTTATACTATTTTGCCGCTCTGAACAAGTTTCTTGTAGCTGGAACTGGCAATAAAGTAGAGGATTTTGGCGTCGGGTTTTACACCAAATATGGAGATGGCGGAGTAGACTTAAGTCCAATTGCTGATCTCATGAAAAGTGAAGTATATGAAATTGCAAGAATGCTTGGAGTTAATCAAGAAATTATTGATGCTGCTCCTACCGATGGGCTTTGGGGTGATGATAGAACCGATGAAGATCAAATTGGAGCTACTTATGACGAACTGGAATGGGCTATGAAAATGCAAGAACAAGAAAAGACTACGTCCAACTTTACTGGACGCGAAAAAACGGTATTTGACCTTTACACACGCTTAAACAGGATTAACCAGCACAAAATGAAACCAATTCCCGTATGCGAAATACCTGCCGAACTCCGTTAATATTCGGATTTTAACGAGTTTTCTTACAGTTGAACGAAAAATCCTGCAAACAGCGAAAAGATGTCATAGTTTTGGATTTGTAGTAGAAGTATTACAAAACCTCACAACATTAATACCATCCCCAGTTACTAGGTGAAAACCCAAAGAAAGGGACTATAGTATGAAAAGAATCGTTATTGCAGATCACCACCCCGTGACTAGAAAAGGGGTCGCTTGTATGTTAAAGAAGAATGATAATTATACCATTGTTGGTAAAGCCAACAATGGTGACGAATTATTCAAGAACTTAAAAGAACACGCCCCCGACATCCTAATTATGGAGATTGATATGCCTCAAATTAATGGCATCAATGCACTTAGGACTATTAAAACTGAATTTCCAGAAACTAGAGTATTAATATTCTCTACCCATCCTGAGGAAATATATGCCTTACGTTCCATTAAGTCTGGTGCTGCTGGTTATGTACCTAAAACTGCTTCAAATAAAGTATTTTTAAAAGCATTAAAACAAATCTCTAAAGGTGGTATATTCTTAAACGAAGATTTAACTTCTACGTTTACTAGTCGAAATGTTGGTGAAGCAAGCGCAATAAGTCGCTATAAGAAACTTTCCTCTCGTGAAATTGAAGTACTTAATTTACTTTCTAGTGGTAAGCGAAATAAAGATATCGCCAACGCACTAAACATTAATGAAAAGACAGTAAGCACCTACAAAACGAGATTGCTGAAAAAATTAAAGGTAGATAATCTTGCAGATTTGATTCACCAATCAAGAATGTTTCAATTTGGGTAATTAGAGAACTCGATTGAGTTTTTCTGAAAGTACTTTCTTTAACGTAATATAATCTATAATATCCTGCAAATTACTATTAGCCTGTCCTTGAGCATCTTGCTCTTTAACTAACTGACTTAGCTCATCAATTTTTTGAGTGACTAAATGGCGCCGAAGGTTTAATATGGTTTCACTTACTACTTGAGCTATAGTAGATTCTTTTTGCTTTACATAAATCTCTTTTCTATCCCATTGTGCCAATTGGTATTTTTCATCATCCATTAATATATGGGTAATAGCCTCCGCCATATCTGGTTGAAGTTGATTCACAAAAATATCAACTTTAAGCTCCTGTTTTTGATTTAAAGTGTTGATTATCTCAAAATAAAGCTCTTTAAATTCGTCATTTGCAAACTCTATTTCATCTTCCTGCAAATCGAGATAAACCTTTTCGAATACTTTAGAAGTAACCATTTCTGGCTTAAAGGTAATATTCCCTTCTTCGGTTGCCTCAAGTATTAAATCTTCAAACTCTTCCTCTTCATTTCCATAAAGCAATAGCAATTCAATGATTTTTCGCTCCAATTCAAATTGTATATCTACCTTCTTGACAACTTGCTTTTCCTCGGAAATCACTTCCATGTGTCGAGGTGTGTCCTTAGTAGTCTTTTTAGAAGAATCTCTTTTTTCCTTCTGAAAAATTTGAGCCAGAGTACTAAACAGAACCTCTTCACTCATGTCCATAATTCGCGAACACTCCTTAATGTACACCTCACGCTTGATGACATCAGGTATTTTCGAAATACTCATCACCATATCCCGAATGGTTTCCGCCTTTTTTATAGGATCATTTTTAGCTGTGCTTGCAAGTAATGAAGCCTTAAAATTGATGAAATCCTGAGTGTTTTCTTCCAAATACTGAGCAAGCTCTTCAAGAGAATTATTCTTGGCAAAACTATCTGGATCCTCTCCTTCTGGGAACGTACAAATACGCACATTCATTCCTTGCTCTAAAATGAGATCAATACCACGAAGTGAAGCTCTTAGCCCGGCAGCATCTCCATCAAAAAGCACCGTAATATTTTGCGTAAGCCTATTCACTAAACGAATTTGCTCAGACGTTAACGCTGTCCCCGAAGAGGAAACAACATTTTTAATACCTCTTTGATGAAATTGAATTACATCAGTATACCCTTCAACTAGATAGCAGTTATCCTCTTTCGCTATACTCTGTTTCGCATGGTAAATTCCATAAAGGACCTTACTTTTATGGTAGATATCGCTCTCTGGAGAATTAAGATACTTAGCAGCCTTTTTATCACTAGTTAATATGCGACCTCCAAAGCCCAATACTCGACCACTTAAACTTAAAATGGGAAACATAACACGCCCCTTAAAGCGATCAAATTGCTTATCTCCTTTAACTATGGTAAGCCCTGTTTTTTCCAGATAACTCAACTGATAACCATTCTTTAAGGCATTAGAGGAAAAAGCATCCCATTGGTCTAGAGAATAACCTAAAGAAAATTTCTGAATTGTTTCATCTGTAAAACCGCGCTCTTTGAAATAGGTTTTCCCAATGGCTTTTCCCAGCTCACTGTTTAAAAGAGTATCGTAAAAATAGTCTTTGGCAAACTCACTTACCAAATACAAACTTTCACGCTCACTCGCCTGCTCTTTTTGCTCGTCAGTTTGTTCAGTTTCCTCTATTTCAATGCC
>JAESTG010000111.1 GCA_016763715.1 Flavobacteriaceae bacterium | reverse complement strand
CTTGAAGATCGCGCTGCTCAACAACATATCTCTACTGCTCTAGAACGATGGGCAGCTCGAGAAGGCCATGAGCAAGACCACCTGGGCCATAAACCTCGATCCCTAGAACCCGAAATGTTACTACCGGAAAGCGGCCATTTATGAGCAGGATCTCGAGTATGATCAGGCCATTGAATGGTACAACAAGGCCCTAGAGCTCACCACAGAGGAGAAAGGCTAGAAAGGTGTTCTTCTAGCCCTCAAGAAGGTTAAGCGCTAGAAACGGAACTATATCAAGCAGGGAAACGCGATGTTCTCTAAATCGCTCAAACACGAAATTTACGAGGAATAGCTAGTAACGACATACTCCGACAGCATGAACTAGATGGAGACGCTCCAATTGACGTTCGGAGGAGCCTCGGAATCCGATTCAGAAGTGGTTAAGGTGAGAATCGAGCTTTTCGGAAATATCGTGCCAGACACCGCAAACTTCTTCCAGACGACCATCCTGAGGTCCAAGGAGATCGATATAGCCGAAACCGATATCTAGAAGGACAACTTCGCCCTGTTCGACGTCAAGTTAGGGCCAGAGTTCGCCGATCTAAAAAATCAGTAGCCTGAGGTGTAATAAGACACCCTGTATTTGAACTGTGACTAGGATCATCTGTAATAATAAAAGTAGGGTTAAGAGTTCCTTGATAAGTAGCAAATGCTTGGTTATTGATAATGTCTGAACAGGCGGCCGCTAATTGCTGACAGGTATCTACAACCTGAACCTCAATTCGGATTTCGTTGACAGGATCATTTTCTTCAACCAAATAATCTTCAATAGCAAAAACTATTTCTCGTGTGGTAGTATCATAACTAGCTACAGTTACGCCTGAGGGTAGCACTAAATCGGCAGGAAAGTTGAAAATAATATTGATAGGTAATATATCTCGTATTGTAAAATTAGTAGCATTATCGTTTCCAGTATTTTGAAAACCTATCACATAATTTAATTCCTGACCAAGGCTGACCACTTGCCCCCCAATGTTATTACCAAACTCATCTTCAACAATTTTGGTGAGTACAATTTTTGGTTCAATTATTTCTACAGCAAGGGCAAGAAAGTATTGAAAATAGGTGTCTCCACTAGTCTCGAATCGTAGGGTAGCAGAAGTAGCATCATTGGCAATTACCGTATTCCCCGGGTTTGGAACACTCATCACACCTGTATCAAATCCAAGGGTATTGGTGCTATTAGGGTTTCTATTATCAACAGGTGTTGCATTTAATTGAGTTACTGAACTGTTGAAATAGTTGCTGGCGGGTCTATCAACTGTAGAAAGCGTAGTCCCATTGAGTCTTAAACGATCGCCGAGTATTGGTTTATCTCCTTCTAGGGTGGCGAATGCAAAATTGGCTCGTACAGGTGCAGGTGCAGGAACTGTCCTGAATCCAGAAACAGGAATATCTAAATTTGGATTATTTCCAGGAACACTAATGGCACTAAAACCATCAAAACTGGTGATGGATTTTCCTGGAAGTGTTGGGTCTTCGTACACCACAAAAAGAGACCAGCCAGCAGAATATCCTGTACCATTATACGGGTCAAAAGTGCTAGTTTCACCCAAAGCACTCGATACATTTGCCAGCGTGTATGTTCCCAAATTCTCTGTTAAATTTGTTACAATGGAAGTAACATCGGCATAACAAGCATACGGAAAACTATCGCCACCGTCTACAGAAGTTCCACCTGCATCAAATATTACTGTCCCTGTAATATCATGATATCCCCCTGTAGGTCCCTTAAATTTTACACTTGTAAAGGGCTGAATGCCTTTGGTTACTGCTCCCCAATACAAGCTAGCATGCCGTATTTCGTAACAGTTTGGATTTGGTATTTCTAAATCGGCACTAGATGAACTAAAGGTTGAAGAATCTCCATCAATATCGATATATTGCATATCCACATTGTGATTATAGACTGTATTATCATTGAAAGGGTTGTTGTCAGGGCCCAAAATGTTATTTCCTATCAGAACGATATCACCCTTAAGATCCTGATTGAATCTAGGCGTAAATGGGACGAAATTTTGTGCATAGCACTGTATGCCAAAAAATAGGACTATAAGAAGTGAGAGGACTCTTTTAATAGTAGGTTTGTTCATGACGACTAGTTTTTAGTTTTAATATCTCCCAAATCAAATTTTAGGAGGCCGGGGGGGCTGTATATTACTTCCTATGTCATGCTAATTTTCGATTTTAAATATGGTTATATTTTGATTATAGGGTTTGTCTAATTTTGTTCTTAATGCACGTTCAGCATCGTTGATAGCATTGAATTTTTTGGAGTAGATATAATACTCACTGGTGCTTACATCATAGAAGAAGTCGACTTCTTTATATCCTGACGAAATTACCTGCACTAAAAATTCATCTCGTTTATTTACATCACTGTGCACCGCAAGAACTAGATAATAGCCACTTTCTGTATGATGTATATTTTTAAGAATTTGAATATTGTTGTTTCGTTCTCGACCAAAGTCGAAATCTTCAAAGGTTAATGGAGATTCACTTAATGAAACATTTTCCCTCAAGCTATTTAGCATTTTTTTGTCTTGTGTATATCTATCCTGATCATTATCGTAGGCTGCCCGCTTGATACGTCGTTTGCGCTCAAAACCTGTAGCAACAGCTATTTGCTCTAAAGAAGACACTAACGATTCACGGTTTCTTATGGCCTTTTCCTGTTCAGATTTTAGCGTGGTTATTATATTTTGATAATATAAGTTTGTTTCGTCGTTGGGGTCATTGAGAGTATTTACTCGATCCTGTAACAAGGACTCTAAGAGTATAATTTTTTTCTTATTTCTAATTATAACCGTGTCCAAGTTTATTTTTAGAAGCTCAATTCTCTCATTTTCTTCACTAATGCTTTTGAAAGGCTTAGGCTCCACAAAAATGTTTTGCTCACTAAGATCATTTTCTTCCTTCAATTCTTTCAAGTCTCTTTCTTTAATGGCAACTGCGGTTTCCAATTCTTTCAATAATTGGGCTTGTGCAATACGAGACTCTTCAGTTTGCAAGACCAATTCGTTCATAGACTTGCCAATATTGTCTGTTGGATTTTTAATTAAACGCTCTTCGGTGTTAGACTCCTCAAGCACTGCTGCAATCTCTTTCTTTTCCGAAGTGAATAAACTTGTAGCAATAGTTATTTGCTCTAAAGAAGACACCAACGATTCACGGTTTCTTATGGCCTTTTCCTGTTCAGATTTTAGCGTAGCTATTATATTTCGATAGTACAGGTTTGTTTCATCGTTAGGGTCATTAAGAGTACTAACACGATCCTGTAACAAGGATTCTAAGAGGATAATTTTCTTCTTATTTCTAATTATAACCGTATCCAAGTTTATTTTTAGAAGCTCAATTTTCTCATTTTCTTCAGTAATACTCTTGAACGTTTTAGGCTCCACAAAATCATTTTTCTCCTTCAATTCTTTCAAGTCTTTTTCCTTACTAGCAACTGCGGTTTCCAACTCTTTCAATAATTGGGTTTGTGTGAGATTAGACGCTTCAGTTTGTAAGACTAATTCGCTCATGGACTTGCCAATATTGTCCGTTGGATTTTTAATTAAACGGTCTTTAGCGATTTTTTCAGCTTTCAATTTCGCCTGTTTTTCAGCAGCTAATCGTGTTTGTTCTTCAGCGACTAACCTTGCTTGCTCTTCTGCAATCAGTCTTGTCTGTTTTTCTGCTTCCAATCTAATTTGCTCCTCGGCGTTCTTTTCAGCTTTTAATTTTGCTTGCGCTTCAGCGGCTACCCTTGCTTGTTCTTCTTCCGCCAGTCTTAGTTGTTTTTCAGCTTCCAGTCTGACTTGCTCTTCGGTGTTAGATTTCCCCGGTGCTTTAGCAATCACTTTCTTTTTAGTACGTTTTTTTTCTGAAGTGAATAAACCTGCTAAATCATCATCCCTGCTATACTCATAATAATTAGTATTCTTAAATTTGTAGGCAAGCGTAATTTCATGTGAAGGGCCTAAGTTGGTAAGTCCTACAAATGGTTTTCATAATTATATTCTATCGCAATTTGTTTGGTTAGATTAATACCAAATCCCCCAGATGCCCCATACATGGTGTTATAGCCTACTTGTGCCCAAACACCTATAGGAACGGTCAGCATCATTACTCCTGAGACAATAGTGGCATCTTTTTGGAATTCGGATCTTGCCAGAGCGGAAAACCTGCTTTCTCCAAAAAAACCATACCCATCAAAATAGCCCGTATACATTGCATGACCCTGTATACCTTGCTTTGGGTTATCCTCTACTAATCCAGAAGTATTGAAGTTGTAAGTCACCATATTATTGTAGGAAATGCCAAAATCCATAAATCCAGTACCATAATTAAATCCAGGGTTTGCAGTAAGTAGAAAGTTTGAGGGAATATTATTAAGGGCTGGATCGTCAAAGTTAGTCACCACTTTACCACTATTTAGGCCACTTTTGTAGGCTCCAATATTTACGCCAAATGTAAAATTACTGTCTTTTTGTACTCGAATGTTATATGCAAAGTTTACAATCCCTCCAAAGGTGGTAAGTACCCCATAATTTTGTTGATATACTCCAATACCGGCTCCAATATTCTCCCTTATGCGCCCAGAATAATTAAAAAAATAGGTGAGCGGGGCGTCTTGGACCCCTACCAGTTCTCTTTTGTTTGTTACTGTTATATACTTGTTTTGCTCCCTTACGAAACTAAAGGTAGGATGTGCTATAAACCTATTGAACATTAATGAGTTTCTAGCGGGGATATTAAGCGCAACCACACCATCCTCGACCTGAGAATAGGCAATCATCTGTACGAAACAGAATAATAGGATGGTATGGATGGTTATTGCTTTCAATTTATTTAACTATGGTTATGGAGCCTTTTTTAGGTTGCAGACCTTGGGGTATGATCATGTAATAAAAGACTTGGTTTACGCTACTTGTGTTAAGCTGATCTTCTGGCCAATTGTTTAAATAATCTTTTGTGCTCAATACTATTTCTCCCTGACTTGAATATATTACCACCTCTGTATTGCTGCCACTCACGTAGGGTGTTGGAATCACCCAAGTGTCATTAATACCGTCACCATTTGGACTTATTAGATTTGGGATATTTTCTACTTCAGGAAAAGGATTTATAAATTCTTCCACCTGAAAGTAATGTTCATTTGTAGTATTGCATTCATTGGTTTGTGTTGTGATGACACTATAAAAACCAAATTCAGTTACATTAAATGTGCTTTGTATTGCATTGGTGATTACTTCACCATTTAACAGCCATTGAAATTCGGGGTTAATCGCATCAGTTGTAACCTAAACGATAAGCACATCTCCAGCTTCCAACATATTGACATTGGGAACATCGATGCTACTTGTAAAACTTCCTGTTTGTAATTCAATACTTCCTGTGGCTTCACAGCTTCCAAAATTTACTACTACAGAATAAGACCCCGAGATGGCCGTCTCGTAAGTCTGGTTAGTTGCTCCAGGTATAGGAGTTCCCTCTTTAAACCATTGGTAACTATTTCCTTGAACGGTGCTCAATGTCGTAGGCCCGTTGGCTGCGCAAAAGGGATTTCCTAAGCTAGATGTTATGTTGGCAAATACGTCATCTTTGGAAGTGGCTTCTGATACCGTCACTCGGTTCGAAAAAGAATTGGAGGTACAGGTACCGTAATTTGTTTCAACAAAATACACTCCCGCTTCGGTTACAGATAGAGTAGGGCCTTGAGCCACGAAAACGGATGTTGTGGGATTAACTTCTTTAAACCAGTTAAAGGAGAGGGATGGGTACTTTAAAGGAGAGTCATTTCCGTCTGAACCGGGATTGTCAATTGTTAAGAGATAACTTCCGCTAGGACAAAAATACGATGTTGCAATAAAATTATTAATGGTAAAAGGACTATCCTGTATTTTGTAATAGGCTGAAAAACTTGTAGATGGGGTGCTCGAAGCAGGTGGGTGGGTGCTTCTTATTCTAATTTTATACCCTTCACCCGCTGTGGTTGTGGGGAGCGAAAATGCGACTGAGGCAGGAGAGGTACTTATGACTCCAGGGTTGGAAGTAAATACAATGTTTGATTCGGAAAAATCACCATCAGGGTCCGACATTTCGATTATAAATTGATTGGATGGTTTTATCCCAGATTCTGGATTAAAAACAAAGTTTACCTCAAACATATTAAAGGATTCATTTGCACACGCCTGTGTGAACTGAAGATCTGGAGTTCCTATAACTATCTGAGCTTCTATTTTTATGATGTGCGACACCATAAAAAAGGCAACTAAGAAATATGAAAATTTTAGAAAAGTAGTTTTTGCCATCCAGATAATTTTAATGTGTAACCCTTTTTATTAGTCATACCCTTACACCCAGAATTGGTCAAGATATAAGTATAAGATAAGTCAGAAAATCTTTTGGTATACGTTATTATTAGTCCTCGAGAAAGGTGTTGGCTATAATTTTGTTGATTCTTAATCTAAAATCTGGGTTGTCCAAATTTTTAACGTCTATAAAGGTTTCGGAATCCGACCCATAGGAGTATACATTGTCAAAGGCACTATTACCATACCAATTCTCTAGATCTTCATTATTGGGTACGTTTTCAGAAAAAATATTTCCTTTACAATTATTGAAATACATATTGGTGAATCGCATCTTGTGGAGGTTTTCATCATTTATCCAAATACGATTATTTAGATTCACCGCAGGTTTGTAGCCAGAAAAAACACTTTTAGCTATTGAAAATGAGGCTCCTTCTTTAACATACATCGCTTCGTGTACAAGCCCAACTTTCATGTCTGCCTCTAAGTTATTACTCAAAACCATGAGCGTAAGATTCTCGGCAACAAGATATGTGCCTTTTTTGGTTGAATCTACGTCCTCTTTTTCGTCGTAGGAAGCTAGATAAATACTGCTTGCTGCCCCTGAGGCAGTGTGATAGGGGGACTTAACGACCAATGAATTAGTCAGTAAAGATTGAGCTCCATAGTTGAATACAAAGTCATTTCTTTTCGATCTAAACGATACCAGTTGAAATAGTATTGTATTTCCTCCCAGAACATAGAAGGAGTTCCCTTCACAATAGGACACCATTACATTTTCTATCACTGTTTCGTCACCAACTGCAGCTAGTGTAAGGCCGTTAAAATTCCCGAAATCCTTAGTTCTTTTTCCTGCATATTCAATTCTAACATATTTTAAAATTCCAGAATTATTTTTTACATCATCTCCACCGTAACTCATTGTTTTTGAAGATGGAACTTTAATCCCATAATCCAATAATTCCCATTTTTCACCTATTTTATTTACAGGAGCGCTACCTAAAATAAAAATTCCACCCCAATCTCCCTTTTTCTTAACATCTCTATTAGATGAGAAAACAATAGGATCTGTTTGAGTTCCCTCTGCTATTATCTTTGAGCCATCGCTTATAAACAGTGAAGCTTTAGACTTGTAATCTGCAAGAATGACTGTGCCAGCTTCAATAGAGAGCGTTGTACTATCAGTAACAAATACATTTCCAAGCAAAAGATATGTTTCTTTTTTGAACAACTTAGTGTCCTTTGTAATGGTTCCAGAAAGTATTTGTGTCGGTTCGGGATACTGTTTGGCACTCGAATTAAATTCAGTCCAAATATTTAACCAATTTTCGTTGCCGTATATTCCTTTTTCCTGTTGAGAAAACAAACAGAGAAAGGGGAAAAAGAGCAAGAAAACAGCAAGAAAGTAGTTTTTATCCATACACAGGGTATTATGTTAAATACTTCATAAAGAAGTCTATAAATATACAATATTTCCTATTAAATGCAAATAAATACGATAAAAGGTATAAATTTTAACATAATGATATTATTATGTAGGAAATTGTACGCAGAGTATTAAATTTTTGAAATGCGGGGTCACACACCACTACTTAAAGTCTTCGTAGGTGTGCAATGCCTTCAAAGTTTCTTCATAAAATAATATGGCAGAAATCAAATCACTCTTGTCTGAATAAGGGAGTACAATTTTTTGAAACTGTAGCGTGTTTTGAAAATAAGTGATTGTGGCCTGCCTGTTTTCATTGAGTGCATCGCGATTTTCTTTGGTATCGGGAATACCTAAAGTAGTCATGGTAACCCCGGGTTTAGTTGCGAATGCAATATTTGGTAAAATTTTGATGATTACTTCAATACGTTTATTGTATAATATTAATAGTGAACCTTTTCGCATCTTTTCAAGTTCTTCGCGATCGTGATATTTATTAATTGCAACATCTTCCGAAATAATTGACGGTTGGTAGATTGTTTTTTGAGCAATAGAGAAAGTTGTAAATAACAATACGACAGCTGTAAGTAAGCTGAATTTAGATTTTAAAATCATAATATCTAGATTATTGGTTGGGAGGGCAATATGCCTTTGTGGCTCAATTCTACAATTAATATCTATAAAATGCAAATATCATCGATAAAATACATTTTTTTAATTTCGATTAGCTTATAAAAATATCGGATCACCCTATTAGTTTCATATCGAACTGTAACATTCTTATTTACAAATATTTAGTTGATTTATCGCTCCCTTCTTGGACTCGAATTGCGTTTATATTTGTAGGAATTTTCTTATTTATCCAAATTTCCCAAATTTGTGTTATAATGAAGTATAAATGCTATCACTACTGCGTTAAAATCTGCTATGCTCTCGGAGTAAAAAAATACCCTTAGCTTCGAATCTTTGATCGGCAATCTTACGTTCAACATTTTATTATTGGAAGTCGATTCTGTCGTAAAATGGAACTTTTCTATGTGCTAAATAGAATTAGTTCAAACCTATAGCTTAAGTATTTTATATAACACCATTAAATCTGTCCCTGTCTTTTTCGTTTAAATCACGTTCACACGCTCGTTGATATTTATGGTGGACTTACGCCCTCATAAAATGGATAGAAAGTACTGCAATCTTAAGCAAAAATTGTTATTTTCATAATTTTAAATTTTACTTTCTAAAGTTTCTAAACGTCGTTTTAAATTTTCAATAATTAATTGTTGTTCTTGAATAGCTTTGGTTAGCACAGGAATAATATCACTATAATACACACCTAAATTTTCGTTTTCTTGTAGTACGCCTGGTCCGTTTTCATCGGGATAGACAAATTCATGGGTCTTAACTACTTCAGGTATTACAGATAATAATTGTTGTGCAGAGAATCCTATTTTTACTTCGGAAGGGTTCCGAGAATTTTTCCATTGATAGGTAATAGGTTCGAGTTTCATCACTTCATCCAAACCATAACTTAAATCCTTGATGTTCTTTTTTAAACGAATATCACTTGTGTTTACAATTCCCGAGGTGGCATAAACGTCATCCCATCGAAATGTTGATGTGCCTAAATCGAATGTATTGTCTGAGTAAGGAGCCCAAGCACCATAAGGTCCCCATATTAGGTTACCAAAATCTGTAATATATTCTGTAGAGCCCATTTGGATAGCGGTTCCATTAGTGAGGTCATCTCTGTAAAAAGATGCAACGTATTCTACAGTGACACCATTAACTGTTGCGCCATTGTTGGTAAGACTTACTATGTCTGTGCCAGCATACATAACATTTTCTCCTGCATTCACTCCAAAAGCTAGCGGATTGGTGTCCGATTCTATTCTAAAATCAATATCCACACCTTGATCATTGAAAATCGTTATAAAACCTGCATCCAATCGATGTTGAGGCATCCCATTTCTATAAAGATACAACGCGCCTTCCTCATCAAAAATATTAAATAATCTAGCCATTCTATTTCCGTTAATGTTGTCGCTAGCTGTTACGATAGCTTCACCCCCAAAATAACTATTGCCATCATCTCGAACTTGAAAATGGGTTACTCCATTGTCCTGTACATTAAAGTCTCCAGAATCAGATAAGTTATAATCTAAATTGAATGTACCCTGTACAATGGAAGTGTTCTGATTTAATGTGCCACCAAGTCTAACCACGGATGCAGATTCAGAGAGTCCATTCTCTGTAGTTACAATTGCAGGGTTATCAACCCAAGAAGTGATTCCTGTTCCATTGGTTTGCATTATTTGGTTGGCTGTACCTCTGGATGGAGGTAATATATAAAAATCGGGGGATCCGTCTGTCGGAGCAGTAGTGCCAATTGCTAAATTTCCACGGAAATAGCCAGCAAAACTAGCTGGTTTTAACACTTGAGAATAGACCCCAAAATGTGTGCCACCCGTGACTGGGTGAATAAGGTTGTAAGAACCATATTTAGTTCCAGATCCCGCCCCAAAAATTGTGTTATACGCCCCATGCATAACGCTTGAACCCGTTCCACTTATACTATTAAAAGATCCATAACTGGATCGCTCACTATTTGCTGTAATTTGATTTAAAGTGCCGTATTTTCTGCCTCCAGAACCAATTAGCCTATTGTGAACGCCAACTTTATCTCCATCTTCGTCGTTGATAATATTGTTAAAAGTGCCCCAAATATTGCCAGTAGCACCTGGGTTCATGTTTGAGTAAACACCGTAGTTGTTTCCAGCACCACTTCCACTAAAATCATTATAAGTGCCATATCTTCCTTCATTATTTGCTCCAAATACCTGGTTGAATGTACCATATAATATTCCTGAATTTGAAATAGAACCTAATGAGTTATACACACCGTACTTTGGCGCGTTTGTATCACTAGATACAAAAGTACGTATGCCTGTTTTTACCCCTGAAGTAGAAGAGAAATTTGTGAAATAACCAGCTTCTGAAGCAAGATCACCTGCTTCTACATTTAATTGTCTTGATGCAAATGCAAAAGTGTTAATACCAACAGCTCCATTGGTGAAAATATTATCTGTGATAGCATTTGGAGCGTTTGTGGTTCCTTGCTCATACCAATCTGCATCAGAATTATTTCCGCCAAGAGCAACCCAAAGGAACTGGATCCCGTCAAAATAATAAAATCCAATACCCGATCCTCCCACAGTTGCTGCGTTTGTATTCCAGATAAGTAAGCCAGAAGCCGCTGTGTTGACTCCATCTAATTGTATTGTGCTTACATTATCTAATGAAACGCGTGGAATAAGAATTCCTTTATCTGTTGCCGTAATATCTAAAACGGATGATGCGTCTGGGCCGGTAGTGCCAATGCCAACTTGGGCATTGGCGGTAAAAAAAATAAGGGAGTAAAAAAGAAATAATAAGACTAGTTTCATGGGGTCATATTTTCATAAATTTTTTATAATCTTCTCTTAGATATTAGTTGGGTAACACTAATATTTCAACTCTTCTATT
>JAESTG010000110.1 GCA_016763715.1 Flavobacteriaceae bacterium | reverse complement strand
TTTTGAACCGCCTAGATCAGAAAATCATGATTTGGATTTCACTAATATCTCGACCTTCTTTTGGTTGGGTAATAATTTGAGGATGGAGCACAGAAGAAAACACTTCTAGACTCTTTGTAAACGTTATTTCGGATACCATAATTTAAAGTTCCCTCTCGGGAGTTGTTTCCGTTTACTGAAAATGAGAATCCAAATTCCTTTTGATTGAGTTTTGGAATATTAACATTTGGAGCTTCCAATAACGAAGTTTGCGTCTCTAATGCCGACATCATGTCTACGGGTTGGTAGTAATTTTTAACAGTGACCTTACTATAATTATAGAAACTCACTTTTTCAAAAGTCAGATTTTCACCAAAATTGATGTCAAACGAGCTTATTTCAGGCAAGCTTTCATCGGTCATGGTGAAGTAACGAGTTTCAAAATCGTATTGCCCCATTACGAGAGCGGGGAGTAATAGCAATATGAATAATATGCGTTTCATATATTCAAATATATCAAAATTCAGGCCACGTAGGGATTTCTTCTTATAAGTTTAACTTTTTTGAAGTAGTCTTTGGAACCGCCTCTTTGTGCACCGTAATACTAATAGCTTTTAAGCGCATATAGGCTTCACTAAAGTATACATAACCACCATTTGCATTTCTAGAGGCATCAGACCCCCAACTATTTTTAACTTTATAGTACTTAGTTCCGTTCTGGTCTTTTAAAGTACCCGTAATATGCATCAAATGGTCACCTGTTGTAGTGAAATTTTCAAATTCATCTTGCCGATATTGCTGTGTCACATTCTTTTCAGGATATACTCCTTGTAACGCTAATTTATTATTTGCTGAATTCTTCGGAATAACTGCGACACCATCTTTAGAAGAAAAAGTACGTTCACTCACATCACAATCCAATTCTACGGTATAACCGTTCTCTAGTGCATTATCAATGGAAGAAATCATTTCATCCAAGGGTACATTATAAAATGTTCCGTAGCTCCAGTTGTCAGGTATATTCAGAATAAATTCAGAATAGAATGGGGCATGAGAGAAAGAAGTAATTGTCACATAATCTGCCGCAACAATTTTAAGTTCGTCTCTAAAGGAAGCTGGTGTATAAGATTTCCCTTCGTAAGTGAAGCTATTTGGGTTTGCTCCAATATAAGTTGTTAATACCGCATCTACTGCACTTCTCCATTTCTTACTCAATTTCCGACCTGGATTATCCACATAGGTTTTGACCATAGCGTCAATTACCGCTACCATTTCGGCATGGTTATGTCCACTTTCATCAGCAAATAGTCCACTATATGCATCTTGAGGTACTAAGCCGTATTCAGCAACCGAATTAATCACATCATGTGCCAACCCACCTTCACTAAATTGAGCCTTTCCCTGACGCATCACATAGTTCTCTGCTTTTTTAGGGTACGTGTTTCGAACGGTGTACATTTCAGAAAGATTAATCTGCTTTCCAGTTAATCGAATTACCTCCGATTCTAAAAATGAAGTACTTGAAAAACTCCAGCAGGTCCCAGTTCGACCCTGGCTTATCACTGGGGTGGCTTCCAGGTCAATTAGTTCTGTAAACTTATAAGGTTCTTGAGCAAAAACTGAAGATGAAATGAATAAAATTCCGAAGAGGAAAAGAAGGCTACGCATGTTGTAAAATTTATAGTTTGTACTTGTAGGTTTGTGCGACTGCAACAAATCTTAAACCACAAACAACTTATATCTTTGCTAAAATATAAAATATGAACACACCTAACTGGAAAACTGCCAAAGAATATACCGATATCACCTATAAAAAGAGTAACGGAGTAGCTAGAGTGGCTTTTAATAGACCAGATGTTCGCAATGCCTTTCGTCCAAAAACGACATCCGAACTTTTGGATGCCTTTCATGATGCGCAGGAAGATACAAGTATTGGGGTTATCTTGCTTTCTGCTGAAGGCCCTTCATCCAAGGACGGTGTTTATAGTTTTTGCAGTGGTGGAGATCAAAAAGTAAGAGGTCACCAAGGCTATGTAGGCGAAGACGGGTATCATCGATTGAACATTCTTGATTTACAGCGCATGATTCGTTTTATGCCAAAGGCTGTTATTTGCGTGGTGCCAGGTTGGGCTGTTGGTGGTGGACATAGTTTGCATGTGGTTTGTGATATGACGCTGGCGAGTAAGGAACACGCCATTTTTAAACAAACTGATGCCGATGTGACTAGCTTTGATGAGGCTACGGAAGTGCATATCTCGCTAAAATGGTTGGCCAGAAAAAGGCTCGTGAGATTTTTTTCCTCGGAAGAAATTACAGCGCACAAGAAGCTTTCGAAATGGGAATGGTCAATGCGGTAGTACCACACGAAGATTTAGAGCAAACGGCTTACGAATGGGCCCATGAAATATTGGCCAAATCACCAACTTCCATAAAAATGCTAAAATTCGCCATGAACCTTACCGACGATGGCATGGTTGGTCAGCAGATTTTTGCTGGTGAAGCTACCCGATTGGCATATATGACCGACGAAGCCAAAGAGGGGAGAGATGCTTTCTTAGAAAAACGGAAACCAAATTTTGAGAAGAAGTGGTTGCCGTAGGAAACTCTTAAACCATAATGGCTTCGTATACATATCCGTTATGTGTTTTGCGAATTTTAGTTAGCAGAATCTTCATTAACATTTTGACTACTTTTTATATCAAGAAAATCTGGAATATTAATCAATGGTAAATAGTACTCAGATAATAGAGTTCCTGATAATTTGTAAACCATCATTCCTCGGATTGTTGAAATTGCCGCACCAACCATGGTAATCATAATTGCGTCTGGCATTTCAAATTTATTGTCATCGTTCTCTTCTTTTCTAATAATCTTTTTTAGGTTCTTTATTTTAAATTTAGTCGCTATACTGAAATACAATAACTCTAATTGTTCTCCTTCCTCTGAAGGATTATCATAGTTATAAATTACCACAAGTTTTATTGTAAAACAATTCTTTTTAGGGTTTACTTTAAAACCTAATTTAAATCCCAACGAAAGATGTTTATCGTTTATAGAATTGAGATTGTGTGCAGAGTATCTGAATTCTTTTTCTTTAATATTTTTAATTTGAATTTCAAAATCCATAATTATGCTAGATATAGGCTTTTAGTGCTTACATTTTTCGTTTTCAAAATTCCATACTCCTGAATAATTTTATCAAATGAGCTTTTTTTAGGAGATTTCTCAATTATCTTTTTATAAGAATAATTAAACTTAATATTTATATTAATGTCATATGTCTCAATTAATGCTAATCTATCAAGTTTGTCTAAAGTTAGACACTTGTTTACCTCAATGAAATTAATCATAGGAATTTTATTAATCGCAAGACTCAATTCAATAAGTTTACTAAGCTTATGGTCAAAATTTCCATTAAGAATTTGAGATAAATAGCTTTTAGAAACACCAAGTTCTTTTGCAAATGCCGTTTTATTTATCCCTTTGTTCTCGATGTAATCTTCGAGCTCATTAAATAAAGTATTTTGGATTTTTTCTAACCAATATTCTTTACTCCTTAATAACTCTTCCCTTGTTTTCATTTTTTTAACGTCTTTAGATATTGCTTTTTTAAACTTCGAAACCTACGAAAATCTTTTTTCTGGGTATTCTTATATCCTCCTAAAATAACGACTTTGCCTGTTTTTTCAATATGAGTGACATATAGTCTTAAGTGCCTTGTTTTAAACTCATATTCCTTTACTTGTTCTTTAACAGGGGTTATATCCTTAAATTTTTGTTTTGGTAAACGTACGAGATTTGCAACTAAATCCATCCTTGCATTTAGAGTCAATAGTTCAGACTCATATTGAACTGCAGCCTCTTTAGAAAAAGAATCAAACTGACCAACTCCATTTATTTCTAGGTCATAGAAAGATTGATTTCCTTTAATTGTTTTTATTTTCTTTAATGCAAATTTAGACATTTTTGTTAAGCTCTAACTAAACTTTAATAGAATTTTATAAAAGTAGCGAACCTAAATTAGAATAAATTCGTTTAATTTTATTTTTAGTTAACATTGTTATTAACCTAAAAATAGTTGTTTTCAGAGCAATTACACATAACTTGTAATCAATTAAATTATGGAAGACTACTTATTCTTTGATAAGTCGTTTGATTAGAATTCCTTGATCTGTTTCGACTTTGACCAAATAGATTCCACTATCAAATGTTGAGACGTCAATGATTGTCGAGTCCACATCTTTTAAGACAAGTCTTCCAATACTATCATAAATATCAATAGAAACAAGAATTTTACTGTCATTTAGGACGAGTGAAACAATATCATTAACTGGATTGGGAGTAAGTATAACTTGATTTGAATCTTTAAAAGTAGAAATTCCTAGAATATTTTCAGTAACCAAAAAGAGGCCACCCTCGCTACCTCGCACAGAAATGATTAGATTCCCACTTTCAAAATAAGGATATACGCTCCAAGCTCCATTAAATCCTGAGGCATTATTAGAAGGGTAGACGTCAAAATACCCAGTCTCAGTTAGAGTTCCACTACCTATTTCAGAGATATCGATTACTCGCAGTCCCGCATTGTAGTTGGCTAAATAATAGGTATTGCCAAGAACATACCCATTGTGATCTGTAGCAGCTGTGGGGCCCGTATACACAAAGGACTCTGTGGGATTGTCCAAATCGGTAATGTCAAAAATGATGGTTCGGGTATCAATACCTAGGTTTAACTCATCAGATTCGTCTCCCATGATTATATATTGGTGGTCTTCTGTGACCCACCCTTGGTGGGCGTGCTCATTATTACTATAGGTGAAACTTGAAATGACCGTTGGGTTTGCCTTATTGGTAACATCAATAATCGATACATCTTGATCAAAGCCGTTGTAGCTAAAAAGAATTTCTCTCCCAGTATAGTCTGTATCTGGTCCATTATAGATAATTATTTGAGCATCATGTGTAAAAACACCACTAAACCCTCCAGCATTTATTGGATTTAATGGGTCTTGAATGTTTATGAAATGAACTCCTCCTCCAAAAAGGTTGGTTCTTAAGGCATAAGCATATCCTGTATCCTCATTTATTGCTAGGTTGTGTGCGTTTGTAAAATCGGAGTAATGTGCGTCTTCCGTAAAAATTTCAGGTGGATTTGCGACATTCCGAAGGCGAGTTAAATCGAATATTTGCATTCCATGATTCCCATTATTGTCGCTTACGACAAAGGCAAAATTATTATAAGTTTTTATATCTCGAGCGGTGGCAGATCCCGTCGCCGTTGGTAATTTCCCCAAATAAATGGGATTCGTTGGATTTGAAATGTCAATAAAAGCTGTACCATTGTTTAAGCCAATAATGGCGTACTCTTTTCCATCTTGAGGGTCTGTCCAACCCCAAGAATCATTTCCACCAGTTGCATCCATTTCTGTTGCTGTTACATGCGCTAGTAAGTCGTATCCATCGCAAGGATAAGCACCAGCAAACCCGTTGGTACAGGGTGTCTGTGCAGATGCAATAGTTGAAAATATAAATAGAATTAAGCCGAATTTTTTCATAACAACTATTTTAATGTTTGTAGGTGATGTTGTTAAAGATAGTTGATTGTTTGTAATTAACAACATCAACAACCTAGAAGCATTAAAGGCATCGAGTTAATTTTCGATGCCTTTAATTAGTAGGTATTTAACAAATGTAAATAGCCTAATAAGCATCATCATGAACATTCTTGATGGCTCGTCCACTGGGATCATTCATGTTCTTAAAACTTTCATCCCAAGCCAAAGCTACTGGACTACTACAGGCTATACTTGGTACAGATGGAACACTTAAAGCAGCGGTGTCGCTTGGGAAATGTGCTTCAAAAATAGAACGGTAATAGAATTCCTCTTTACTGGCTGGCGTTTGAAGAGGGAAACGACGTTGTGCATTCGCCATTTGTTCATCGCTAACTTCCTTTTCTACCATTTCTTTTAAAGTGTCAATCCAGCTATACCCAACACCGTCACTAAATTGTTCTTTTTGTCTCCAAACTATGCTTTCTGGTAGCATATCTTCAAAAGCCTTTCGTAAAACCCATTTTTCCATGCGTTCACCGTTTATCATTTTGTCTTGTGGATTCAACCGCATAGCTACATCCATAAACTCTTTATCCAAAAATGGAACTCGTCCTTCTATTCCCCAGGAAGCTAAAGATTTATTGGCACGCAAGCAGTCGTACATGTGAAGCTTGTCCAATTTCCGTACGTTTTCTTCATGAAAATCTTTCGCTGTTGGGGCTTTATGAAAATACAAATAACCTCCAAAAATCTCGTCGGCGCCTTCTCCAGAGAACACCATTTTAATACCCATTGCTTTTATTGCTCTAGCTAGCAAAAACATAGGAGTAGAGGCTCTAATGGTAGTTATATCATAAGTTTCAACATGATAAATCACATCCTGAAGAGCGTCAATCCCCTCTTGAATTGTAAATTTAATTTCATGATGTACCGTATCCAAATGACCTGCCATTTTCTTGGCAGCGGCCAAATCAGGGGAACCTTCTAGACCGATAGCGAAAGAGTGGAGTTGTGGCCACCAAGCATTGTCTTTGTCGCCACTTTCAATTCGCTTGTCGGCATATTTTTTAGCTAACGCCGAGATGATAGACGAATCCAAACCACCAGATAGTAATACGCCATAAGGAACATCACTCATTAGTTGACGGTGCACAGCAGCATCGAGTGCTTCTCGTAGTTCTTCAATCTTAGTTTCGTTCTCTTTTACCGCGTCGTATTCCATCCAATCACGAGTCCACCAACGTTTTAATTCTCCATTACTACTATGCATAAAATGGCCAGGTGGAAAGAGCTCTATTTTAGTGCAGACGCCTTCAAGTGCCTTTAATTCTGAAGCCACATAAAAAGTTCCATTTTGATCCCATCCAATATATAGGGGGATGATTCCCATATGATCACGAGCAATCAAATATTCATC
This sequence comes from Flavobacteriaceae bacterium, assembly GCA_016763715.1. Next base: position 304 of record JAESTG010000110.1, on the reverse strand, counting down.
TTTTTCAATATCGTAAATGGCAAAACCGAAGATTCCATTTAAATCGTCTAGAAAAGCAGTTCCTTTTTCTTTATAGAGAGCCAGAATAACTTCACAATCACTTTTTGTTTGGAATTGGTAGTCCTGTTTCAACTGTGATCTCAATTCCAAATAGTTGTAAATTTCACCATTGGCCGCTAAGACCAAGTTTTTATCTTCCGAAAACAAAGGCTGCTTACCCGATGTTGGATCTACAATTGCAAGACGTTCATGTGCAAGAATGGCTTTGGAATTATCATAAATACCACTCCAGTCTGGGCCACGA